>CAZXGW010000084.1:0-4983 GCA_964640355.1 uncultured Enterobacteriaceae bacterium | reverse complement strand
CATGTCGGAACTGACACCCAAAGAAATCGTCCGCGAACTCGATAAACACATCATCGGCCAGGACGCGGCCAAGCGGGCCGTGGCGATCGCGCTCCGGAACCGCTGGCGAAGGATGCAGATCGATGAGGAACTGCGTAACGAGATCACGCCCAAGAACATCCTCATGATCGGCCCGACGGGAGTGGGCAAGACGGAAATCGCGCGGCGGCTCGCGCGGCTGGCCAATGCGCCGTTCATCAAGATCGAAGCCACCAAATTCACGGAGGTGGGTTACGTCGGGCGCGACGTCGAATCCATCATCCGCGACCTGGCGGACATCTCGGTCAAGATGACGCGGGAAGTGGAGATGGGAAAAGTAAGGCAGCAGGCCGAATATGCCGCCGAGATGCGGGTGCTCGATATACTCCTGCCCAGGGCGCGGGCGCAGGACCGCGCGGATGAGGACAGCAACACCACGCGCGCGAAATTCCGCAGCATGCTGCGCCAGGGAAAACTGGACGACAAGGAAATAGAAGTCGAGGTCAGCATGCCGGCCATCGGCGTCGAGATCATGGCGCCGCCCGGCATGGAGGAGATGACCAGCCAGCTGCAGAGCCTTTTCCAGAATGTTGCGGGGGGCAGGAAGAGTACGCGCCGGCTCCGCATCGGGGAAGCGCTGAAACTGCTCGCCGAGGAAGAGGCCGCGAAGATGATCAACGAGGAGGACATCAAGGCGCGCGCCATCAAGAACGTCGAGCAGAACGGCATCGTATTTCTGGACGAGATAGACAAGATAACCCGGCGTTCCGAAACCAGCGGGCCCGACGTCTCCCGGGAAGGGGTCCAGCGCGACCTCCTGCCGCTGGTGGAAGGCAGCACGGTGTCCACGAGATACGGGATGGTCAGGACGGATCATGTCCTGTTTATTGCCTCCGGATCGTTCCATCTGTCCAGGCCCTCCGATCTGATCCCGGAGCTGCAGGGCCGCCTTCCGATCCGCGTCGAGCTTAGCGCGCTGGGGGTGGAGGATTTCATCCGTATTCTCACCGAGCCGGACGCTTCACTCACGGAACAGTACGCCGCCCTGGTGGCGACGGAAGGCGTGACCCTCGAGTTCGCCAGGGATGGCATCGAGCGCATCGCCGAGATCGCCTGGCAGGTGAACGAGGCGACCGAGAACATCGGCGCCCGCCGTCTGCACACGGTCTTGGAACGGCTGCTGGAAACCCTGTCGTTCGAGGCGACCGAGAAGAAGGGCGAAACGGTGACGATCGACGCGGATTATGTCAACGATCACCTGGGCGAACTGATCAAGGACGATGATCTCACCCGTTACATCCTGTGAACCCCGTTCCGGAAACCAGGGCCGGAACAGGACAACGGCCGCGTGACGGCCGGCCGGAGGGCGGCCCGGCGCGATTCAGGGGACAGGTGTTTCGCGGGATTTTTCCGGAAGGTAGCGTTATTTCCCAAACACCGGTTTGAATCATGTCCGCTCCGCATCCCGTTTCAATCAGGCTGCACCAGAAATCGCGCGAACTCGAAATCGATTTCGATGATGGCGGGAAATTTGTGTTTACCTGCGAATTCCTGCGGGTCTATTCTCCTTCCGCGGACGTGCGCGGTCACGGGCCGGGCCAGGGCGTATTACAAACCGGCAAGGAGAACGTCTGCATCACCGAAATAGAACCCGTCGGCAACTACGCCATCAAGCTGCATTTCGATGACGGGCACGCGACCGGCATCTATTCCTGGTCCTACCTGTATGACCTCGGCATGAAGATGGACGACTACTGGCGGGACTATCTCGAGGCACTTAAAGACGCGGGGTATGAACGCAAGGTCCATGGCTGATCCCGGCACGACGGATTTCGGATTCGAGAGAATTCCGAGAGAAGGCAAAACCCGGCGCGTTACCGGGGTCTTCAGTTCCGTATCGCCCCGCTATGACCTGATGAATGATCTCATGTCATTCGGCATGCACCGCTACTGGAAGCGGTTTGCCGTGCACCTGTCGGGCGCGAGAGAAGGCCAGGCCGTACTGGACGTGGCTTCGGGCACCGGGGATCTCGCCCGGCTGTTTCACCGGCGCGTGGGAGGACAGGGCCGGGTGGTGGTGGCCGACATCAACGGAGAAATGCTGCGGCGGGCCCGGGAGAGGCTGATCGACAGGGGGATCGCCGGCGGCATTGATTACGTCCTGGCCAATGCCGAGCGCCTGCCGTTTCACCCCAACAGTTTTGACTGCCTCAGCATTGCCTTCGGGCTGCGCAACGTCACCGACAAGGAAGCGGCGCTGCGTTCCATGCATGAAACACTCAAGTACGGCGGGCGCCTGATCGTACTGGAATTTTCCAGGGTCGTATTGCCCTGGCTGGAAAAGTTGTATGACAGCTACTCGTTCGGGGTCATTCCCTGGCTGGGCAGGACCGTGGCGAATGACGAGGACAGTTATCGCTATCTGGTAGAATCCATCCGCATGCATCCTGACCAGGAGACGCTGAAGGACATGATCCTGGCGGCGGGTTTCCCGCTGGTTGATTACCATAACCTCTCTGGCGGCATCGTGGCCGTACACAGGGCGCACAAAACCTAGGGACCCGGATTCATGGCTTTCACCGTCACCGGAACGCTGGAAGGGCTCGTAAACCGCCTGTTGCGGCAGGACCCGGAAACGCTCGCCGCGGTGAAAAACCTCTCTGGCAGGGTGATCGCCATCGAGGTACCGGCGGCCGGCGTGACGCTGATGCTGGAGTTCGAGGCCTCCGGTCTCAGGTTGAAGCCAGCCGGCACGGCCAGCCCTGATGTCACGATAAGGGGGGGACCACTCTCGCTGCTCGGGTTGCTGCTCTCGAAAGACCTCGACGAGCCGGGCCCCACCGCCGATCTGGAGATCGCGGGCGATGTCAACCTCGCGCAGCAGTTCCAGGCCGTCATGAGGAACCTGGAAATCGACTGGGAGGAATACCTGTCCGGCTGGACGGGTGATACCGCCGCACGGAAACTGGGCCTCCTGTTCGCCGGCGCCCGGCGCTGCGGCCGGGAGACCGTCCATGCCATCGCGCAGGATGTCGGTGAATACCTGAAATACGAACAGGAAGCGCTTCCCGATCGATCCGAGGTTGAGGAATTTGTCGCTGCCGTCGATGCCATCCGCGATGATGCGGAAAGATGCCGCCAGCGTATTGCCAGGCTGGAACGAAGGATCCCGCAAAAGGCATGAATTATCCGCCAGGACCACGTCCGGTTTTCAATTTGCCTGCGCCTTCTGCTGGATCGCTGCGCGCGGGAACCGGCCGGAGGGAGGGAGCCGCGGGCCGCCGGGAGTGCGTGGCGCGGCCATGTAGGCCGGAGCGGTTGCCCGGATGAACACAATCCGGATCGGCGAGCTGTACCGGCTGCTCACCATTCAGCGCATACTCGTCCGGCATGGCCTCGACGAGATCATATTCGCCACGCACCTCTTCAGGCCGGTGCGACTTCTGTTTTACCTGCTGCCGTGGAACTGGTTTGGCCGTGAACACGGACCGCGCGCCTCGCGGCTGAGGCAGGTGCTGGAAGACCTGGGACCGGTCTTCGTCAAATTCGGCCAATTGCTGTCCACGCGCCGGGATATGCTGCCGGAGGACATCGCGGATGAATTCGCGAAGCTCCAGGACAGCGTCCCGCCTTTCCCGGGCGATCAGGCGCGATACATCATCGAGAAAGAGCTGGGAAGCCCGATCGGCGACCTGTTCACCGAATTCAATGAAACGCCCTTTGCTTCCGCTTCCATCGCGCAGGTGCACGCCGCGAGGATGAGGGACGGCAGGGAAATCATTGTCAAGGTCGTCCGCCCGGGGATTGAAAAGATCATCCGCCGCGACCTCGGGCTTCTGTATTTTCTGGCCGACAAGGCGGAGCGTTATTCGGAAGTCGGCCGCAGGCTCCGGCCGACGAACGTGATCAGCGAGTTTCACAAGACCATCATGGGTGAACTCGATCTCATGCGGGAGGCGGCAAACGCATCGCAACTGCGCAGGAATTTCGCGAACTCCGGAAAACTCTACGTGCCGGAAGTGGAATGGCGTTATACGCGCAGGAACGTGATGGTCATGGAGCGCATCTCCGGAATACCGGTCAGCGACACGGCCCGGTTGACGGCGGCCGGCATCGATCTCAAGTGGCTGGCGGAGACGGGCGTCGAGATCTTCTTCACGCAGGTGTTTCGCGACAGTTTTTTCCACGCCGACATGCACCCGGGCAACATCTTCGTCGCCAGGCCCGACCCGGAGTCACCGCCGCGGATCATGGTAGTGGATTTCGGCATCATGAGCTCGCTCAGCGAATTTGATCAGCGCTACCTCGCCGAAAACTTTCTGGCCTTTCTCAACCGCGATTACCGGCAGGTGGCGGAACTCCACGTGGAATCGGGCTGGGTGCCCGCCGGCACCCGCGTGGATGAATTTGAATCCGCGATCCGCACCGTGTGCGAACCCCTGTTCGATCGCGCGCTGCGCGAGATCTCGTTTGGCACCCTGCTGCTGCGTCTGTTCCAGACGGCGCGGCGCTTCGGCATGGTGATCATGCCGCAGCTCCTGCTGCTGCAGAAGACCCTGGTGAATATCGAGGGACTGGGGCGGCAGCTCTATCCCGAGCTGGACCTGTGGCGCACCGCGCGGCCCCTTCTCGATCGCTGGATGAGCGAACGCATCGGCGTGCGCGGGCTGGTCAAGGGGACCCGGAAAAACCTGCCGCGCTGGCTGGACAGGCTGCCGGAACTGCCGACGAGATCCATCGATCTGATCGAGCGCGTGCGCGACGGGCGGATCCAGGTGCAATGGCGATCGGAGGACATTGAAAAACTCCGGGGCGAGATGCGCTCGGGCAACCAGCGGACCGTTCTCGCCATCATCGGATCCGCCCTGATCGTGTGCGCCGCGGTGATCTACGGTCTTGACGGATTCTCGCCCACCATGGTGGGCGGGGCGCCGCTGCTGACCTGGGTGCTGGGCGTTGCAGGCG
>CAZXGW010000083.1:0-6809 GCA_964640355.1 uncultured Enterobacteriaceae bacterium | reverse complement strand
CTGACGAAAACACCGGTTTGCGACTTCGGGCAGCCGGCCCGTGACTTCAACCTGATCGGCATTGACGGCCGCTACTGGAGCCTGGAGGAATGCCGCGGGGACAAGGGCACGCTGGTCATGTTCATCTGCAATCATTGCCCGTACGTCAAGGCCATCCAGCAGCGGTTGGTGCGCGACACCCGCGAGCTGCTGGAATACGGCGTCAAAAGCGTCGCCATCATGCCCAATGACATCACCGCCTATCCCGAGGATGCACCGGACAACATGAAGCGGGTGGCGGAAAAGCTCGGATACCCGTTTCCCTACCTCTACGACGAGTCGCAGGAAACGGCGAGGGCCTACGGCGCCGTCTGCACACCGGATTTCTTCGGCTATAATGCCGATCTCAAATTGCAGTACCGCGGCCGGCTCGACGCCAGCCGCACCGAACCCGCGCCGGCAAACGCCCGCCGCGACCTGTTCGAGGCCATGCAGCTTATCGCGGAAACCGGCGACGGCCCTGAAGAGCAGTTCATCAGCCAGGGCTGCTCCATCAAGTGGCGCAGGAAGTAATCCGCCTGGATACAAAATGGTTGCCGTAATTGAACCGGAGAAGAATGGATGCAACTATGCCCGGATTGGCAACTCGTGATCCTGGTTCAAGGTCCAAGCCTTAAGGAAATCCCGCCCAACAAAATCCCCGGCTTGTGGGCCTGGCCCGATGAGTGCAGGCCGGATTCTTTGGGGCTGCCAGGCAATATCCTGTTGAAGCTACGTTACTTGATCTTGCAATGAACGCTTCGAGCCCGCATTCAGCGCCGTATTGGCAAGCGCAAGGGCAACTTGCCCGGAATCCGTCCGTGAGCGAAAATTAACCGCCTGGAATGAACCTCGTCCGGCAGTGGCCGCACACGGGCAAGCGGAAAAGTACAACAAGAGAATAAAACTGTGCGCGCATGCCGCCTGACCGGTCACGCCGCCATCCGCCTTGCCGCAGACTGCACACCCGCGTTGTTCATGCAGAAATTAACTTTCCGGTATACAGGAGAAACAAATGCTGTCCCGGCGTGATCTCGCCAACGCCATCCGCGCCCTCAGCATGGACGCGGTGCAGAAGGCCAATTCGGGCCACCCCGGCGCGCCGATGGGCATGGCCGATATCGCCGAGGTGCTGTGGAACGATTTTCTGCGCCACAACCCGGCCAATCCGAAGTGGCCGGATCGCGACCGCTTCGTCATGTCCAACGGCCACGGATCCATGCTGCTCTACGCACTCTTGCACCTCACCGGCTACGACCTGCCGATGGACGAGATCAAGCGCTTCCGCCAGCTCCACTCGAAGACGCCCGGGCACCCGGAATACGGCTATACGCCCGGCATCGAGACCACGACCGGTCCGCTCGGCCAGGGCCTCGCCAACGCCATCGGCATGGCCATCGCCGAACGGGTGCTGGCGGCGACGTTCAACCGCGGCGAATACGATATCGTCAATCACTACACCTACGTGTCGATGGGCGACGGCTGCCTGATGGAAGGGATCTCGCACGAGGCCTGCTCGCTCGCCGGGACGCTGAAACTGGGTAAGCTCATCGGCATCTTCGATAGCAACAAAGTCTCGATCGACGGCGACGTCTCCGGCTGGTTCACGGATGACACCGCCGCCCGCTTCCGCGCCTACGGCTGGCACGTCATCCCCGACGTCGACGGCCACGAGCCGGACCAGATCCTCCGGGCATTTCACGAGGCGCGCGCCATCACCGACCGGCCGAGTCTCATCTGCTGTAACACCATCATCGGCTGGGGGGCGCCTACCAAGCAGGGCAAGGCGGTCTGCCACGGCGCGCCGCTCGGCGCGGATGAAGTGGCGCGCGCCCGCGAGACGATCGGCTGGCGCCACGAACCGTTCGTCATCCCCGAGGAATATTACGCGGCCTGGGACGCGCGCCGGCGCGGCGCGCAATTCGAGGCCGAATGGAACGAAAAATTCGCGGCCTACAAAAAAGACTGCCCCGAACTCGCGGCGGAATTCGAACGGCGACACCAGGCAGAACTGCCCGCCCGGTGGGAAGAGGCGGCGACAGCCTACATCAAACAGGCGGCGGAAAAGGCCGAGGACGTGGCCTCGCGCAAGGCCTCGCAGAACGCCCTCGAGGCCTACGGCCCGCTTTTGCCCGAACTCATCGGCGGCTCCGCCGATCTCACCGGATCCAACCTGACCCAGTGGTCGCGGTCGTGCGCCCTCAACGGCGACTCGGGCGCGGGCAACTACATCTACTTCGGCGTGCGCGAATTCGCGATGTTCGCGATCAACAATGGCATCTCCGTGCACGGCGGGTTCATCCCCTACGGCGGGACGTTCCTGATCTTTTCGGAGTATGCGCGCAACGCCCTGCGCATGGCGGCCATCATGAAGATCCGCAACATTTTCGTGTTTACCCATGACTCCATCGGTCTCGGCGAAGACGGCCCCACGCACCAGGCCGTCGAGCAGGCCGCGACCCTGCGCCTCATGCCCAACATGACGGTGTGGCGGCCGTGCGATACGGTGGAGTCTGCCGTCGCCTGGAAGGCGGCGATCGAAAACCGGGGCGGGCCCACCTCGCTGCTGTTCTCGCGCCAGACGCTGAAGCACATCCCGCGCGATGAGGACCAGATTGCGGCAATACGCCGGGGCGGATACATTCTCATCGGCGGGGACGGCGTGCCGGACGCCATCATCATCGCCACCGGCTCGGAGGTCGAGCTTGCGCGCAACGCCACGCTGCGGATGAACAACGAAGGATACAAGATCCGCCTCGTCTCCATGCCCTCGGCCGAGGTCTTCGACCGGCAGGACGGGGCCTACCGGGACAGCGTCCTGCCCCCGGCCTGCCGCAAGCGTGTCGCGGTGGAGGCCGGCGTCAGCGATTACTGGCGGAAGTACGTCGGCCTGGACGGCAAGGTGCTCGGCATCGACCGGTTCGGCGAATCGGCCCCCGGCCCGGCGGTGTATGAATACCTGGGGCTGACCGAAAACGCCCTGCGCGACCTGGTCCTTTCCCTGCTGTGAAGCGGGACGGGCGTTAACCGGCAATTAACCAATCAGAGCAAGCGGGAGAAGGACGAATGACAATAAAAATCGGCATCAACGGATACGGCCGCATCGGCCGCAACATCCTGAGGGCCCTGTTTGAATCCGGCCGCACCGGCGAACTGGCGATCGTCGCCATCAACGATCTCGGCGACGCCGAAACCAACGCCCACCTGACGCGCTACGACTCCGCGCACGGAAAATTTCCGGGCACGGTGAGCGTGGACGGCGATCACCTGATCATCAACGGCGCGCGGATCCGGGTGCTGTCCGAGCGCGATCCCGCGAAACTCCCCTGGGCCGAACTCGGCGTAGAGGTGGTGCACGAGGCCACCGGCCTGTTCACCAGCCGGAAAAAGGCCGCCGCACACCTTGCGGCCGGCGCGAAAAAAGTCATCATCTCCGCACCCGGCGGCGCGGACGTGGACGCCACGATCGTCTTTGGCGTCAACCACCACACGCTGCGATCCTCCCATGAGGTGATCTCCAACGCCTCCTGCACGACCAACTGCCTCGCGCCGGTGGTGAAGGTGCTGCACGAGAACATCGGCGTCCTGACCGGCGTGATGACCACGATCCACGCCGTCACCAACGACCAGGTGCTGACCGACGTCTATCATTCCGACCTGCGCCGTGCCCGATCGGCCGCGGTGTCCATGATACCGACCAAGACCGGCGCCGCGGCGGCAGTCGGGCTGGTGCTGCCGGAACTCAACGGCAAGCTGGACGGGTACGCCGTGCGCGTGCCGACCCTCAACGTCTCCATGATCGACCTCACCGTGCAGGCCGCGCGTGAAACCTCCGCCACCGAGATCCACGCGCTCATGAAGAACGCGGCCGAAGGTGAATTGAAGGGCATCCTGGCGTATAACGACCAGCCGCTGGTCTCGATCGATTTCAATCACGATCCGGCCTCGGCGATCTATGATGCCGCCCTGACCCGGGTGATCGACGGCCGCCTGGTCAAGGTCGTCGCCTGGTACGACAATGAGTGGGGGTTTTCCAACCGGATGCTGGATACCACCGTGGCCCTGATGAACGCCGAATGAACGCGGGAGAAAAAAACACGATCGTGTCAGACCTCATCAAAATTACCGACCTCGATCTTGCCGGCAAGCGTGTGCTCGTCAGGGAAGACTACAACGTCCCGATCAGAGACGGCCAGGTCACGGACGACACGCGCATCCGCGCGAGCGTGCCCACCCTGCAGCAGATCCTGGGCGCGGGGGCAAAGGTCATCCTCGTCTCCCATCTCGGCCGGCCCAAGGAAGGAACGTATGACGAAAAATTCTCCCTCGCCCCGGTGGCAAGTTGTCTTTCCCGGCTCCTGGGCCGGGAAGTCCCGCTCATCCGGAACTGGCTGGGCGGGGTCGATCTCGAGGCGAACGACATCGTGCTCTGTGAAAACGTGCGCTTTGAAAAAGGCGAAACGGCCAACGATGACGAACTGGCGCGGCGCATGGCCGCGCTCTGCAACGTCTATGTCAACGACGCCTTCGCCACCGCGCACCGCGCGCAGGCCTCGACCCACGGCCTGGCAAAGTACGTCCCGGTCGCCTGCGCCGGCCCCCTGCTGATCGCCGAACTGAAGGCCCTGACCCGGGCCCTGCGGGATCCCGCGCGGCCGCTCGTGGCCGTAGTGGGCGGCGCAAAGGTCTCGACCAAGCTGGCGCTGCTCGAGACGCTCTCGGAAAAAGTCGACCGGCTGATCGTCGGCGGCGCCATCGCGAATACCTTCCTTAAAGCCGCCGGTCATGCCATCGGCAAGTCGCTGCATGAAGCGGGCCTGCTCGACAAGGCGGAACGCCTGCTGGCGCGCGCGGCGGGCAGCGGCCGGGAGATCCCGTTGCCGGTGGACGTCGTGTGCGCGAAGGAATTCAGCGAAACCGCCGAGGCTTGCGTCAAGGCGATCGGCGCGATCGAGGCCGATGACCTCATCCTGGACGTAGGCCCGCTCACCGCGGCCCGCTATACCGACCTCATCGGCGGCGCCGGGACCATCGTCTGGAACGGACCGCTCGGCGTTTTCGAATATAAACGCTTCGGCATGGGCACCCGCGCACTGGCCGAAGCGATCGCTAAAAGCAGCGCCTATTCCATCGCCGGCGGCGGCGACACGCTGGCCGCCATCGCCAAATTCAAAGTGGCGGAAGGCATTTCCTATATCTCCACCGGCGGTGGCGCCTTCCTCGAATTCCTCGAAGACCGGAAACTGCCGGCGGTCGCCATCCTGGAGGAGTCCGCGCGCGCCTGGTACGCCATGGAACGCGCACGCGAGTACTGATCTCCGGGCAGACCGGGGTCCGGATCGTCGTTGAAATTCAATGCGCAGAACCAAGATCATCGCCACCCTGGGACCGGCCACCGACCCGCCGGGCATGCTGGAAAAACTTTTCAGCGCGGGCACGGATGTGTTCCGGTTGAATTACTCCCACCAGACTCACCACCACCACGAAGAGCGCCTGTCCAGGCTGCGCGAATTGTCAAAAACCCACCGGCGCGCCGTGGGGATCATCGCCGACCTGCAGGGGCCCAAGATACGCCTGGAACATTTCGGCGGCGGCCGCGTGGAACTGCGCGAGGGTTCGACCTTCACGATCGATACGGAGCTGCCGCCGGACGCCGGAAACGAAACACACGTCGGCGTCAGCTACAAGGACCTGCCGCGCGACGTGCGCGCCGGCGACACCCTGCTGGTCGATGACGGCCGGATCGTGCTGCGCGTGCAGGAGGTGCACGGCCACGAAGTGGCCTGCGAGGTAATCTCCGGCGGCGAACTCACCGACAGCAAGGGGCTCAATCTCCAGGGCGGCGGGTTGTCGGCGGGTGCGCTCACCGAGAAGGACAAGCGCGACCTGGCGCACGCCGTCCGCATCGGAGCGGATTTCATCGCCGTATCGTTCGCCCGCGGCGCCGGCGACATCCGCGAGGCGCGCGCAATGCTCGACGCCGCCAACTGCAGCGCCCGCATCATCGCCAAGATCGAACGGGCGGAGGCGCTGGACAACATCGAGGAGATTATCCGGGCGGCCGACGCGATCATGATCGCGCGCGGCGACCTCGGCGTTGAAATCGGCGACGCCGGCCTGCCGCCGGTACAGAAGCGGCTGATCAAGATGGCCCGGGACATGGATCGCGCGGCCATCACCGCGACCCAGATGATGGAATCCATGATCGATCACCAGATGCCGACGCGCGCGGAGGTGTTCGACATCGCCAACGCCGTGCTGGACGGCGCCGACGCCCTGATGCTGTCGGCCGAGACCAGCATCGGCCGCCACCCGGACAAGGCCGTCGCCACCATGTCGCGGATCTGCGAGGAGGCGGAGAAGCAGCGCGTGGTGCAGGTCTCGGATCACCGGATCAACCAGCGCTTCAACGCCATCGACGAGACCATCGCCATGGCGACCATGTATTCGGCCAACCACATCGGGGCCAGGGCGATCGCGGCGCTGACGGAGACGGGATCGACCTGCCTGTGGATGTCGCGCATCAGCTCCGGCATCCCCATCTTCGCCTTCACGCGCCACGCCGCCACCCGCCGCCGCGTGACCCTCTACCGCGGCGTGTATCCCGTCAAGTTCGACATCACCCACACCGATCCACTGGAGGCCAACAAGCAGATAATCAACGAGCTGATGTCACGCAACGTCGTCAAAAACGGCGACTACGTCGTCATCACCAAGGGCGATCTGCGCGGCAAGCGCGGCGGCACCAACAACATGAAGATCATCAAGGTCGGCGAGGCCGTGGAACACAC
>CAZXGW010000082.1:0-6816 GCA_964640355.1 uncultured Enterobacteriaceae bacterium | reverse complement strand
TCAGAGGGACTCCGCCTTGGGTTCCCGCGCCAGCAGGGCCTGCACCGCCTCACTCGGTGATGTCTGCGACGCCAGCACCCTGGCAACCTGTTCGGTTATGGGCATCTCGACGGCATATTTTCCGGCAAGCTCCATGACGGCGCCCGCGGTCCGCACCCCCTCTATCGTCCGGCCGATCTCGGCACGCGCCTCGTCCACCGTCATGCCTTTCGCCAGAAGCAGGCCAAGCCGGCGGTTCCGCGACTGATCGTCCGTGCAGGTGAGGACGAGATCGCCGAGTCCGGCCAATCCCATGAAAGTCTCCTGCCTCCCGCCAAGGGTTACACCGAGACGGATGATCTCGACCAGGCCGCGGGTCACCAGCGCGGCCCGCGTGTTGGCGCCAAACCCCAGGCCATCGGCAATGCCCGCGGCAATGGCCATGACATTCTTGACCGCGCCGCCGATCTGGACGCCAATGACGTCGTCATGGGTATAGGCGCGAAACACACCGGTGTGAAACAACCTGGCGAAATACTCGGCGGTATTTTGATCCTCGGAGGCGACAGTCACGGCGGTCGGCAGGCCGCGGGCCACCTCGGCGGCAAAGGAAGGTCCGGACAGCACGGCCACCGATGCATTGTTCCGCAGGCGTTCCCCGACGAGCTGGTGGTTCAACAGGGGTCCCCCGGAAGCCAGCCCCTTGCAGGCAAGACAGATATTCAGCCGTGACGGGGTTATTTCGGCCAGCCTGTCGAGGACGTCCGGCAGATCGGGACAGGGAACGGCAATCACGACATCCCCGGCCGGGTACAAACCGCTCCCCAGATCAGTGGCGGGTTTCAATCCCGCTGGAAAATCGATCCCCGGCAAATCCCGGTGATTACGGTTATCCTCACGCAACCGTTCAATGTGGGCGGTTTCAGAGTCCCAGAGGCTGACGGTATGGCCATTGCGGGCGAGCACGACACCGAGCGCCGTTCCCCATGCGCCGGCGCCGATGACCAGCACGCGATATTCCGCCACTAGAGCCCGCCCCTGCCAGACGGCAAGTTCATGTTCAGTGCCGCGTTCCGGATTCCGCGCCGCTCTCCGGATTCTGCGCCTTCATCTGCCGTTTCTGCCGGGCATACAGTATTTCGAAATTGACGGGGGCCAGCAGCAACTGGGGGAAGCCGCCGCGCGTGACGAGATCGGAAACCAGCTCCCGCGCGAACGGAAACAGAATGTTGGGGCAAACCGTCGCGGCCATGCGCTCCATGACGTCGTCGGGAAAACCTTTCATGTAAAAGATGCCGGCAACGTGCACTTCCACGAGGTAGGCTGTTTTCTCGCCGAGCGTCACGGTCACGGTCACCGTCAGGACCACTTCATTCAGGTTGTCCTGGATGGTGCTGGCCTCGCTGGAAACCTGCATGTTGACCGACGGCGCCCACTCCTCGGTAAAGATTGACGGCGAATGCGGCGTCTCAAAGGAAACGTCCTTTATGTATATCTTCTGGAGTGAGAACTGACCGTTTTTTAAATTGATTTCGGTCGTGCTCTGATCGTTTTCAGGTGTGTCGGCCATATCCGGTTATTCCGTTTTCAGGATGAAGTTTCGGCGGATTCCACGCGCGCCAGCGGCAGGTTGGCATTGCGCCAGGCGTACAAGCCCCCCTTGAGGCAGTTTACTTTATCAAATCCCTGCTGCCGGAGCATGCGGCACAGGCGCGCGGAATCGGAACCGTTGTTGCAATAAAGGATAATCGTCCGCTTGCTGTATTTTTTCAGATCACCCAGGCGCTGCATCATGTCCGCGGCCGGGAAATTCAACGCATTCAGTATATGGCCCGTCCTGAAGTCGGCCTCACTGCGCACATCTATCACCACCGCGTTCTCGTGATTGATCAGGCTCGTGGTCTCCATGGGGATTACCAGGGTGACGCCGGTAACGGCGTGGCCAAAAAGATTCCACGCCAGCAGTGCGAGCAGCGCGACGAGCAGGGTAAACAGGAATAAATGATTTGCGACGAATTCCGGGAAATGCTCCATGGCGCCACCGCTTTCTTTATTGCCCGGCCCCTGTCAAGGCTGTTGGAAAAGCGGGAATGATACGTGAATACACGGCGGATTAAAAACGCCGGCGATAATCTGACGGTCAGGCGATCACGCGCGTTTACAGGGCTCCGGCAAATCGTGATTGTAATCACCAAATCCTGCCTATATGCTGAAAACCCCCGGCGGGTGAAACATCCGGGGAGGCGTGCCGTTCCGTATTACCGTATTCAGGGAGCGGCCATACATTTTTGTCTGGGTTCCATACTGCAGAAATAACGGTCAAATGCTGCTGCCACACAGGCCATTCGTCCTGATCATTCTCGACGGCTGGGGTTACTCGGAAAACACCGTCTACAACGCCATCTACAGCGCCAACAAGCCTGTTTGGGAGAAGGTATGGGCGGAATGGCCGCATTCCCTCATCCGCGCCTCGGGTTCGGACGTCGGCCTGCCGGCGGAGCAGATGGGAAACTCGGAAGTGGGCCATATGAATATCGGCGCGGGCCGGGTGGTCGACCAGGAATTCTCGAGGATTACCCGCGCCATCGAGGACGGGTCGTTTTTCAGTAATTTGCCCCTCCGGGAAGCGTTCGGCAAAGCGGCGGCGGCCTCAAGGTCCGTCCATATCCTGGGGCTGCTTTCGCCCGGCGGCGTTCACGGCCACCAGGATCACATCTTCTCACTGGTCAAGCTGGCGGATCTCTGCGGGGTGGAAAACATCTACCTGCACGCCTTTCTGGACGGCCGCGATACGCCGCCGAAAAGCGCCGAAGAATACATTCACCAGACCTACCTCAAGATGAAGGAGCTCGGCAAGGGGAGGTTCGCGAGCATTATCGGCAGGTACTATGCCATGGATCGCAACAAGCACTGGGACAGGACCCGGGCCGCCTACGACCTGATCAGCCAGGGCAAGGCGGATTTCAGGTCGGACGATGTCTTCATCGCCGTGGACATGGCCTACGCGCGGGGTGAAACCGACGAGTTTGTCAGTCCGACCGCCATCACCCGCGCCGGCGAGCCGCCGATCCAGGTCGAAGACGGGGACGTTATCGTGTTTGCCAACTACCGCGCGGACAGGGCGCGACAACTCGCGCGCGCCTTCACCAAGCCCGACTTCCAGAGTTTTCCGAGGGAACGCGTGCCGAGGCTCGGCGCCTTCATCAGCCTGACCGTGTACAAGGCGAACTATGAATTCCCCGTGGCCTTCCCCCCGGAGCACCTGGTCAACGTCTTCGGGGAATACATCGCGAAGCTGGGTCTGCGGCAGCTGCGCATCGCCGAAACGGAAAAGTACGCGCACGTGACCTTCTTTTTCAACGGCGGCGAGGAACGCGTGTTCAGGGGGGAAGACAGGATCCTCGTACCCTCGCCGCATGTCACCACCTACAACCTCAGGCCGGAGATGAGCGCTTACGAAATCACCGACAAGCTGGTGGACGCCATAGACAGCCGCAAATATGACGCGATCATCTGCAATTACGCGAACGCCGACATGGTCGGTCACACGGGCGACTTCCAGGCCACCATCAAGGCGGTGCAGGCGATAGACAAGTGCCTGGGCCGGGTGCTGCAGGCAACGCGCAAGGTCGGCGGCGAACTGATCATCACCGCCGATCACGGCAACGCGGAGCAGCTGCGCTCCTACACGACGGAAAAGATCAAGTCGCAGTCGCATACCGCGCACACCTGCAACCCCGTGCCCCTCATTTACGTGGGCCGGGAGGCGGAATTCAACCCGGACGGCGGCACCCTTTCGGACATCGCCCCGACAATGCTGTACCTGATGGGACTGGCCATCCCGGAGGAGATGACCGGCCAGCCGCTGTTAAAGCTGCATGATGAACCTGCCAAGGCCGCCATCGCGAAGTAGACTTTCCGGGAATCTGAACGCCCCGTTCTTTCTGCAGGTCATGGCGTGCCTGCTGCTCGCCGCCGCCGGCCAAGTCGCCATGGCCGATCCTCCCGGCGAGGACAAGGCCGCCGAGCTGGAATCCATCCGCGGTCAAATCCGGGAGATGGAGTCCGAGATCAGCACGGCGCGCGACGAGTCCGAAAAACTGCAGGAAGAACTGCGCGAAAACGAGATCGCGGCAGGCAGGCTGGCGATGAAAGTGAGGGGCCTCGAGGAACAGATCGCGCTGAAGTACGAACGGCTCCAGGAACTGAACGGCGTCATCAGGCGGCAGGAACAGGTGCTGGTCAACGAGCGGGAGCAGCTCGCCCGCCAGATA
Source organism: uncultured Enterobacteriaceae bacterium (assembly GCA_964640355.1). GTDB lineage: Bacteria > Pseudomonadota > Gammaproteobacteria > Eutrophobiales > Eutrophobiaceae > CAZXGW01. Next base: position 2,563 of record CAZXGW010000082.1, on the reverse strand, counting down.
CGCTCCGCCTACATGGCCGGCCGAAGCGATTACCTGAAACTGCTGCTCAACCAGGAAGACCCGGCCCTCACAGGCCGGGTGCTCGCCTATCACGATTACGTCAATCGCGCGAGGACACGCACCATCCGGTCGGTAACGGAGAACATCGGCATCATCCGTGAACTGCGCGAATCCGTGCAGGCGGAAACCGGAGCGCTCGAGGAATTGAAAACAAGGCAACTGGCGCAGATGGGAAAGCTTCGGGACCATCGCCAGTCCCGCGAGGCCATACTGTCCCGTTTCAGCGAAACCATCACCGCGCGCGGACTCCAGCTCAGGACACTGCAGGACAATGAGCACAGGCTTTCGCTGCTGATGGATTCGCTGGCCCGGCGCGAGGACGGCGTCCTCTTTCTCCAGGATACACCGCCATTTGAATCCCTCAAGGGGAAACTCGAGTGGCCCGTCGAAGGCAAACTGCTGAACAGCTTCGGCGGGACACGCCGCGGGGCGGCCCTCAAATGGCAGGGGGTAAACATCAGGACGAGCGCCGGCAACGAGGTGCGCGCCGTGCATACCGGCAAGGTGATATTCGCCGACTGGTTCCGCAATCTCGGCCTGCTCATGATCCTTGATCACGGCGAGGAATACATGAGTCTATACGGCCACAACCAGAACCTGTTGAAGAAACCCGGCGACTGGGTCCTGGCGGGGGAGACCATCGCCCTCGCCGGCGATAGCGGCGGCCAGGACGCGCCGGGCGTGTATTTCGAGATACGCCACCGGGGCAAGCCCCTGAACCCCGCGCTCTGGTGCCGGCGCTGACCGCTTCAAGGCCGCACTTGTCACCCAACACCCGGCGCTTTATGCTTGCTTTTACAGATGAACCTTCATCCTGAACAGCCGCCCGGTCACACTACCAGGAATTAACCGGCCACGCCGCCCGGCCACGGCATTTGTCACCCTGCGATACGGAGCAATCAATGAACAGTTTCGTCCAGAAAATTCTCATTTCATTTCTCGTGGTCGGCCTTTGCCTGCAAATCGCCATTGGCCAGAACGACAGCGCCCCGCTCGAGGAAACCGGCGCCGGGGTCCTGCCGCTCGATGAACTCCGTACCTTTACGGAAGTATTTGCAAAAATAAAGAATGACTACGTCGAGCCCGTTGAAGATCGGAAACTCCTGGAAGACGCGATCCGGGGCATGCTGGCCGGCCTCGATCCGCACTCGGCCTATCTCGACAAGGAGTCCTACCAGGAGCTGCAGGAAGGTACGACGGGCGAATTCGGCGGGCTGGGCATCGAGGTCGGCATGGAAGACGGCTTCGTCAAGGTCATCGCGCCGATTGACGACACGCCGGCACAACGCGCCGGCATCAAGGCAGGCGACCTGATCATCCGCCTTGACGACACCCCGGTAAAGGGCATGTCCCTGAACGACGCCGTCCAGCGCATGCGCGGGGAACCCGGCACCGAGATCACGCTCACGGTGGTGCGCGAGGGTGAAGACAAGCCCCTGAGAATCACGATTGTACGGGATGTCATCAAGGTCAAGAGCGTCCGCGCGCGAACGCTGGAACCGGGCTTCGCCTACCTGCGCATATCCCACTTTCAGTCGCAGACCGCCGATGACCTGCGCATGGAGCTGGAAAACCTCAAGAAGGAAAACAACAACAGGCTCCGGGGTATCGTGCTCGATCTGCGCAACAATCCAGGCGGGGTGCTCAATGCCGCCGTGGACGTCACCGACCTGTTCCTGGACAAGGGCCTGATCGTCTACACCGAGGGCCGGGTCAAGGACTCGCAGTTAAGGTTCAACGCCAAGCCGGTGAACGCGATTGACAAGACGCCGATGGTGGTGCTGGTCAACAGCGGCTCGGCATCGGCCTCCGAGATCGTTGCCGGCGCGCTCCAGGACCACAAGCGGGCGATCATCATGGGTGAAAAAACCTTCGGCAAGGGATCCGTCCAGACGATCCTGCCCATGAGCAACGAGGCCGCCGTCAAGCTGACCACGGCGCTGTATTACACGCCGTCCGGGCGTTCGATCCAGGCCTCGGGCATCACGCCCGACATCGTCATCGACAAGGTCACCGTCGCCAAGGCGGAAGCGGATGAATCCATCGTCAAGGAAGAAAACCTCAGCAGGCACCTGCTGAACGGCCAGGACGACGAACCTCCGGTGACCGAGGGTGACGAGGAACTGCAGGGCCAGGAAGAGGAAACCGTGGCCCTGTCGGTATCGGACTACGAACTCTACGAGGCGCTGAATGTCCTCAAGGGGCTGGCGATCCTGCATGACACGTCATCCGGTTGAGCAAAAGTCCCCGAGGCGTGACCCCGGGATCGCCCGCCGCACGCGCTGATCCCATGGCCAAGGTGCTGGTCCCGCTGGCGCAGGGGTGTGAAGAGCTGGAAGCGGTCACCATCATCGACCTCCTGCGCCGGGCCGGCGTCACCGTCGTCACCGCGGGACTCGATCACGGCCCCGTGACCGCGAGCCGCGGCGTCAGGCTCGTGCCGGACACCGACCTCGATGCCGCCCTGAACGATGACTATGACATGGTGGTCCTCCCCGGCGGG
>CAZXGW010000081.1:4198-6859 GCA_964640355.1 uncultured Enterobacteriaceae bacterium | reverse complement strand
GCCCTGGCGGTGCGGGGGCTCCGGGCCATGGGCGCCGCCGATATCCATTACGTTGTGCCGAACCGCTTCGAATTCGGCTACGGCCTGAGCCCCGACATCGTCAGGGTCGCCGCCGGCTACCGGCCGGATATCCTGATGACGGTTGACAACGGCATCTCCAGCACGGAAGGCGTCGCCCTGGCCCGGGCCATGAACATGGACGTCCTCATCACCGATCACCACCTGCCCGGGCGCTCTCTGCCGGACGCCACGGCCATTGTGAATCCCAACCAGGCGGGCGATCGATTTCCGAGCAAGTCTCTCGCCGGGGTCGGCGTCGTGTTTTATCTCCTGATCGCCCTGCGCAGCCGGTTACGGGAGGCCGGCTGGTTCGCCACGCGAAACATCTCCGAGCCCAATCTAGCTTCACTGCTCGACCTCGTGGCATTAGGAACGGTTGCGGACGTCGTCCCCCTCGATTACAACAACCGTATCCTCGTCGCCCAGGGTCTGTCCCGCATCCGTTCCGGCCGGTGCTGTCCCGGCATCCTCGCGCTGCTCGGCGTGGCCAACCGGTCCGTGTCCGCGGTTACGGCGCAGGATCTCGCTTATGCCGTTGCGCCCCGCCTGAACGCCGCCGGCCGGCTGACCGACATGGCGGCCGGGATCGAGTGCCTGCTTCAGGACGATGAAGCGGCGGCACGGCGGTTGGCGGTTCAACTGGACACCCTGAACAGGGAGCGCCGCGGCATCCAGGAGGAAATGCACGGCCAGGCGCTTGCGCAAATTCAACAACTGGATTTTTCCGACGACCGGCAATTGCCGGACGGGTTGTGCCTGTTCGATGAATGCTGGCACCAGGGGGTTGTCGGTATCCTGGCGGCCAGGATCCGGGATAAATACCATCGCCCGGTCATCGCCTTTGCCCGGGACAGGGCAGGCATGATTAAAGGTTCCGCCCGCTCGATCCGCGGGGTTCATATACGCGATGTCCTCGACACGCTGGCGGGGCGGCATCCCGGCATCATAGACAAGTTCGGCGGCCATGCCATGGCGGCGGGTTTATCGATCAGGGAATCCGACCTGGAGCAGTTTGGCGCGCTCTTCGACCGGTTGATAGGAACCGCCTTCGCCGCGGAAATAAACGCGGATACCCTGCTTTCGGATGGCGAGCTGAACGCCGCGGATCTGGATATCGCGCTGGCGGAACAGATCATCGGCGGCGGGCCCTGGGGAAAGGATTTTCCTGAGCCGGTATTCGACGGGGAGTTCAAGATCCTCAGCCGCAGGGCGTTGGCCGGCCGCCATCTGAAATTCCAATTAAAGTATCCCGGAGATGATAAGATCCTCGAGGCCATCGCCTTTGATGTCATTGACGAAAAACCGCCTCCTTCGAGGGGAAGCATCCGGACGTTATACAGGCTGGACATCAATGAGTATGGCGGCCGGCGTGCACTGCAACTCGTCCTCGATCATATTTCACCGATTGACGCAGCGTCCGGCGATGATACTTAACGGCGCAGGTATTGCTGATTACAATATAAAAATGAACCCCTTGCCCCCGGCGGCCGAATGGCTGCCGATCCGTCATGACTGAAATCAACTCCCTTTTTACCCGGCTCAGGGATCTCCGCGGGCGACTTGCCGCCCTCAGGGGGTATCTTTGACTATGAAACCAGGGCGAAACGGCTCGCCGAGGTCCGGCGGGAACTCGCGGACCCGAACGTCTGGGATGATCCGGAACGGGCCCAGTCTCTCGGGAAGGAGCGCGCGTCCCTGGAGGGGACTGTCAGCAGTATCGTGAAGCTGGAAGACAAGCTCAAGGACGCCGAGGAACTGCTGGCGCTTGCCAGGGACGAAAAGGACATCGAAGCGGCGGCGGCCATCGCCGCGGATATCGACGGTATTGAGGAAACTGTTTCCGGGATGGAATTCCGCCGCATGTTCCCGCGGGACGTGGATCCGAACAATGCCTACCTCGATATCCAGGCCGGATCGGGGGGAACCGAAGCCCAGGATTGGGCGGAGATGCTGCTGCGGATGTACCTGCGCTGGGGCGAGGAACACGGCTTTAAAACCGAACTGATCGAGGTATCGCCCGGCGAAGTTGCGGGGATAAAGAGCGCGACGGTGCGATACGAGGGCAGTTACGCCTACGGCTGGCTGCGCACGGAAACGGGTGTCCACCGCCTTGTCCGCAAATCGCCTTTTGACTCAAGCAATCGCAGGCATACGTCCTTTGCCTCGGTGTTCGTCACGCCGGAAGTGGATGAGAGCGTGGACATTGATATCAATCCCGCCGAATTGCGAATTGACACCTACCGGGCAAGCGGCGCCGGCGGGCAGCACGTCAACAAGACCGACTCGGCCGTCAGGGTCACGCACCTGCCGACGGGCATCGTGGTGCAGTGCCAGAGCCAGCGCTCGCAGCACAAGAACAAGGCTCACGCGATGAAACAGTTGCGCGCCAGGCTTTATGACCTGGAAATGCAGAAGCGCAATGCCGAGAAGCAGGCGCTGGAAGATACCAAGGCGGATATCGGCTGGGGCAGCCAGATCCGCTCCTATATCCTGGATCAGTCGCGCGTCAAGGATCTCCGCACCGGGGTGGAAACATCCAACACGCAGGCCGTGCTGGACGGCGATCTCGACCGCTTTATCGAGGCAAGCCTTAAGCAGGGA
>CAZXGW010000081.1:0-4098 GCA_964640355.1 uncultured Enterobacteriaceae bacterium | reverse complement strand
GCTGATTGCCGAGCGGCGCAAAAAACTGGAGTCATTGCGCGCAAAAGGCTGTGTCTATCCGAATTCCTTCCGGCGTGATTCCCTGGCGGCGGACTTGCACGCGCAGCACGGGGAGAAGGATCACGACACGCTGGAGAAGCTCGGCATCCGGACCAGGATCGCCGGGCGCATGATGAGCCGCCGCATCATGGGCAAGGCCGCGTTCGCCCACCTGCAGGACATGTCGGGCAGGATCCAGGTGTATGTAAAACGGGATAAGCTCGACGCGGGCCGGTATGATGATTTCAGGCAGTGGGACCTCGGGGACATCCTCGGTGTCGAGGGAACCCTGTTCAAAACCAGGACCGGCGAACTCACCGTCGCGGCCCGGGACATTCAACTGCTCGCCAAATCACTGCGGCCCCTGCCGGAGAAATTTCACGGGCTCACCGACCAGGAGCTGCGCTACCGCCAGCGGTATCTCGATCTGATCACGAACGAGGACGCCCGCCGCACCTTTACCACCCGTTCCGCGGTCATTGATTTCCTGCGGAGGTTTCTCAACGACCGGGGTTTTGTGGAGGTGGAGACGCCGATGATGCATCTCATCCCGGGCGGCGCCGCCGCGCGGCCCTTTGTCACGCACCACAACAGCCTTGGGATGGACCTTTATCTCCGCATCGCGCCGGAGCTGTTTCTGAAGCGCCTGATCATCGGCGGCTTTGAAAAAGTCTACGAGATCAACCGCAGTTTCCGGAACGAGGGGTTGTCCACGCGCCACAATCCGGAGTTCACCATGCTGGAGTTTTACCAGGCCTACGCGGACTATCAGGACCTGATGGCGCTCACCGAGGAAATGCTGCGTTCCCTCGTGAAAAATATCAAGGGCGGCAGCCGGATCGATTACCAGGGTGAAAGTTACGATCTCGGCAAGCCGTTTAGCCGCCTGTCCGTGCGGGAATCGGTGCTGAAATTCAACCCGGACCTGTCGGTGGAAGACCTCGACTCCACGGAGTCCCTGCGCAGGAAGGCCCGCGCCCTCGAGCTGCAGGTGCACGACAGTTACGGGCCTGGGGCGCTGCTGAACGAACTGTTTGAAAAAACGGTTGAGCAGCACCTCAAGGAACCCACGTTTGTAACCGGGTTTCCCACGGAGGTTTCACCCCTTGCCAGGCGGTCGGATGATGAACCCTCGGTGGTTGACAGGTTTGAACTTTTTATCGGCGGCCGTGAAATCGCAAACGGGTTCTCCGAGCTGAATGACCCGGAGGATCAGGCCGAACGGTTCCACAGGCAGGTGGAACGCCGGGAGGCGGGGGACGAGGAGGCCATGCATTATGATGAGGAATTTATAACCGCCCTCGAATACGGCATGCCGCCGGCGGCGGGAGAGGGTATAGGCATAGACCGGCTGGTGATGCTGCTGACCGATTCCGCGTCGATACGCGATGTGATCCTGTTCCCGCACATGCGCCCCAGGTAGGTGCACGGCCCCGTTGGTAGAAATTGTTTACGCCGGCCGAAACTTTACGGGAGGCAGGCTGTCCATAAAGCTGTATTTTTAAGAAAGCAGGAAGCAGGTATAATTTTGAACGCAACGGATAACAGAACAACCAGGCAAATTCACTTACTTTATTCATACAGCCCCGTAACGGGCTGATTTATATACTTAATCTGGAGGAACCCTCTATGTCCAAGCAGACCGGTTTAAAGCCCATCGCCGCCGCCATCGGTACGACCTTTGTCGTTTCCCTGGCCGCAAGCCCGATCGCCAATGCCGTGGAAAATCCGTTTGCCGTGAATGAGCTTTCCGGTGGCTACATGGTTGCCGAGCATGAGGCCGAAGGCAAGTGCGGCGAAGGCAAGTGCGGCGGAGAAAAGAAGGAGGCCGAAGGCAAGTGCGGCGAAGGCAAGTGCGGCGGAGAAAAGAAGGAAGGCAAGAAAGAAGCCGGGAAGGAAGCCGAAGGCAAGTGCGGCGAAGGCAAGTGCGGCAGCTAATCCGCTGTGGCGGCGCTTGACGGCGCCACCAGGCCCGTAATTCATTATGAGAAGAGCAAACAGCCTGTTGACAGGCATGGCCTGTTGTCAGGTCGTGAGCGGTCCCTTAAGGGGGTGTAGTTAACAATACAGGAGGATAGTCAGATGGCAAAGAAAACTGCTTTAACACCTCTCGCAGCCGCGATTGGTACCACGTTCGTGGTTTCTCTGGCCGCCAGCCCGATTGTCAATGCTGAAGAAAATCCGTTTGCATTGAATGAACTTTCAGGCGGTTACATGGTGGCCGGCGAGGCAGGCAAATGCGGAACCATTTGCGGCGGCGAGTCACCCACGGTCAAGGAAGGCGAGATGGTCAAATGCGGCGGTGTCTGCGGTGAAGTGGCCAAGTGCGGCACAATTTGCGGCGGTTTCACGGAGAGCGGAAAACACGCGACTGAAGAAGGCAAGGATGCAGAGGTCGCAAAATGCGGCAACATCTGCGCTGCAGCCAAGTGACCACGGGCAATTAGGTGAAGCGAAATTTTTCAATGCACTTAATCGCCGATGTCAAAACAAGAATATAAAAAGCATCTTGTACATGGTGCAGGCCTGGGTCTGCGGCGAGATTTCTTCAGCTCGCTCGCAGACCACTTTCCTCCGCAAATCGGTTTCATGGAAGTCGCGCCGGAAAACTGGATCGACGTGGGAGGGAAATACGGCAGGCAATTCCGGGCCATTTCGGAACGGGTGCCCATGGTCTGTCACGGCCTTTCGCTCAACATCGGCGGACCGGCGCCGCTGGACGAGGCCTTCCTGAAGAGGGTGAAGCAGTTCCTGAATACCCATAACGTCCGTTATTTCAGCGATCATCTCAGTTATTGCGGAGATGACGCCCATTTGTACGATCTGCTGCCCATCCCCTTTACCGGGGACGCCGTACACCACGTTGCGGAAAGAATCAGGCGGACCCAGGACATCCTGGGACGCCGGATCGCCATCGAGAATATTTCCTACTATGCGGCGCCCGGCAAGGAAATGGAGGAGATCGACTTCATCAACGCGATCCTCGAGGAAGCGGATTGCTATCTTCACATCGACATCAACAACATCTACGTCAACAGCATCAACCATTGTTATGATGCCGAGGAGTTCCTTAAATCATTGCCTGGCGAGCGCATCGCCTACGCGCACATCGCGGGCCATTACTTCGAGGCCGAGGATCTGCGGATCGATACTCATGGCGCGGAGGTGATCGACCCGGTGTGGCAATTGCTGGACGTCGCTTATGAAGCTTTTGGCGTGTTTCCAACTCTCCTGGAACGCGATTTCAATATTCCACCGCTGGATGAACTCCTGAAGGAGGTCGATGTCATCAGGAGGATCCAGGAAAAACACAGTACGCCCAGAGTTGAAAACGCCGCAACACTCCAGGCCTAGAACTTTTACCGAAGTTCAGTACGCCTTCACCCGCTACATCCGCGATCCCGAGAACCAGCCTGCGCCGGCGGGCGTTGACGTTCGCCGCCTGAACATCTATCGCGACCTGGTCTACAACAATATCGAGCGGATGCTGCGGAACCTGTTTCCCGTTCTGCGCAAGATTACGCCGGATGATCGCTGGCATGCGATGATCCGCGACTTCCTGAAAAACCACAAATCCCACACGCCCCTGTTCCCCAAGGTAACGCAGGAGTTTCTGAAATACCTCGAGAACGAGCGCAACGCCGGTGATGATCCCCCCTTTATCCTGGAGCTGGCCCACTATGAATGGGTGGAATACGCCGTTTCCATCGATCCGCGGGAGATCAGCTGGAAAGGCGTGGACCCGGAGGGCGATCTGCTTGAAGGCAGACCGGTCCTGAGCCCGCTGGCCTGGCCCCTGAGTTACCGTTACCCGGTACACACCATCCGCCCGGACAACCAGCCGGAGGAGGCGCCCCCGCAACCCACTTACCTGATCGTTTATCGCAACCGGCATGACAAGGTCGGTTTCATGGAACTCAACGCCGTCTCGGCCCGGCTGGTGGAGCAGATCCGGAAAAACGGAAGGAAGTCGGGGCGGAAAATTCTCACCCGGATTGCCGCTGAACTGCGCCATCCCAATCCCGACGTGGTGATTGCGGGCGGCCTCGAGACCATGCG
>CAZXGW010000080.1:0-6998 GCA_964640355.1 uncultured Enterobacteriaceae bacterium | reverse complement strand
GGCGAAATGGGCGAGCACGAATCCGGGATCGAGATACAGCGCGCGCCTGAGCGATGACGCCGCGTCATCGAATTGGCCACGCTCCTGCCGGATGATCGCCAGCAGGTAGTGGCACCCGGCGTTCAGCTTGTCGCGGCCTACGGCTTTTTCGCACCACTCGGCAGCTTCGGCGAGCCGCCCCTGGTTCGCCAATGCGCGCGCGAGCAGCTCCATGGCCTGCGTGTGCCCCGGATTTTCCAGGAGCATTGCTGAAAGACTTACGGCGGCATCGCCGTAGCGGCCGTGCCGGAACAATGCGCAGGCTTCCCGATAGGGATCGGCTTCGGCCTCGACCGTTTCCGGCCGGATCTCCGGATGCGTTGTCGATACGGCTTCGTAAAACACGGGAGGAGTGATCACCGCTTCGTCAACGAGACTCTCCATTTCCCCGATACCCGGCGCCGGGCCGGCGATCGGCTCCGTTACAAACACGGGTTCCGGGAGCCGCGGCGTATATCCTCCGGTCTTCCGGTAGAACGTCATTCCGTGGATAACCACCGGTTCGAACGCTGCGAACAGCGTGTGCGATGTTTCTGCCGAGCTGACCACCAGCCAGCCGTCCTCCACGAGACAGCGGCGCAGGTTTTCAATCACCCGCACGGCGCTCGGCGGTTCGAAATACATCAGCACATTGCGGCAGAAGATCAGATCCATCGCGTTGGTGCCGTTGCTCAGCGCCGGAAAGACGTCCTCGGCGAGATTGAGATAGGCGAAGGCCACCATCCGCCTGATACGCGCATCGATCTGGAAGCAGTCCCTGTTCATCGCCCTGAAATATCCTTCCCGGACCCACGACGGCACGCCGCGGAATGACCACCCGGTGTATTTCCCTTCCCGCGCTTTCTCCAGAAAACGCGGATTGATGTCCGTCCCGAGAATGGAGACGTTCCAGTCCCCGATATCGGCAATCACCCTGCGCAGCAAAATGGCGATGGAATAAGGCTCCTCACCGGTGGCGCAGCCCGCGCTCCAGATTCTCAGGTTCCGATCCTGTCCGCGCCTGGACTGGATCAGTTCCGGAAAGACGCGGGTTTCGAGGGCTTCGTAGATTTTCGCTTCGCGGAAGAAGTAGGTTTCGCCAACGGTCAGGTGCGCCGCCAGAATTTCCAGCTCGCGGCGCCGCAGCGGCGTGGACAGAAGCCACTGGATACAGGGTTCGAAGCCGCTGAAACCCAGATCGCCGGCCGCGTTGTGTAACGCCCGCCGCAGATCATCAAGGCGCTCCACCGCGAAATGAATCCCGAGCCTGGCAGTGAGCAACTCGCCCAATCTGAACAGCCGGGGATCGGCAGGCTCGCCGCGCATATGTTACCGTCGGGATCGGGCCAGCGCCCCGTCCAGCGAACGCTGTTCCTCAAGGGACAGAAATTTTTCGAGATCGTGGATCAGCACCAGACCGTCATTGAGTACCACTATCCCGTCGATATGTTCGAGGCCGGGCAGAATTTTCTCTTTCGGAACCAGTTCCATCCCGGAATACTCGACAATACCGGTTACTTCGTCTACCACCATGGCAACATCCCGGGCGGACGTGCGCGCGACGATCACCTGATCGCTTACCGCCATTTCCCTCTGGGGCAGGCCAAACCGCTTGCGCACGTTAACGGCCGGAATAATCCGCCCCTGGATATTGATTACCCCGATTACAATGCCCGGGGCTTTCGGGAGGCGGGTAATCGCCACCGCGCGGATCACCCGCTCGACAGCGTCCAGGTAAAGCCCGTAACGCTGGCCATCGAGAATAAAAATTACCAACCAGCCCGGATCGGTCATAAGGGATCCCGCCGCGGTTAAAAACGGATTAATTCAACCTGTCACGCCGGATTCCCGGTGTGACCGGTTCTGGTAGAGGCAATCAGTAACCTCGTTGCAGTTAACTAAATTTCCGTTCCAGCGCTCTTTTTCCATTCTGATAATTCCCACTGATTACTCCCGCTCCTTCGAACCCGGCTATCGGCCTTTCCGTCCGTCCGATTGACAGCGCTTCCATCGATAACCAGGACCTGCATCATCCAGAGCGTGGCAACATCAGGCGCTTACGTGGCTAACTATAAGTACCTTGTCAGGCGCCAACAATCAGCCTATTGCCTACCCCGGACTAAGGTTTTTGCCATGCGGGCCTGAGGGAAAACCCTAGTTTTTCGATTGCCGGGAGGTACTGTGTCATGTGTTGTGGGTTATAGTATGCCTTCATTCTTCACATCCCCGCCGTCCCGGCATGGATACACGCAAGGCCAACGCCCTCATCCACGAGACTTCACCGTACCTGCTGCAGCATGCGCACAACCCGGTGGAGTGGTACCCGTGGTGCGAAGAGGCGCTGGCCCGGGCCCGGCGGGAAGACAAACCCGTCCTCCTCTCCATCGGCTACTCCGCCTGTCACTGGTGCCATGTCATGGCGCATGAATCCTTCGAGGACGAGGAGACGGCGAAAGTCATGAACGAATATTTCGTGAACATCAAGGTGGACCGCGAGGAACGCCCGGATCTCGACAAGATCTACCAGACCGCCCAGCAATTGCTGACACAGCGCAGCGGCGGCTGGCCGCTGACGATGTTCCTGACCCCGGAGGATCACATCCCCTTTTTCGGCGGGACCTACTTCCCGCCGCAGGCGCGCTACGGCTTGCCGGGATTCCGCGAGCTGCTTCAGCGGGTCGCCCGTTACTACCGGGAAAACCGCGACGCCATCACCCGGCAGAACGAATCCGTGCTGGAGGTGTTGCAGTCGCTGGCCGGTCCGGCGCCTTCTGGTGGAGAGGCCGCAATCGACGACGGCCCGCTGTATGCCGCAATCGTGCAATTGCGGCAGGAATTCGACAGCGCCCACGGCGGTTTTGGCGGCGCGCCGAAATTTCCGCACCCGATCAGCCTCGAGCGCCTGCTCAGACATTATATATACACGGGGCAGGCCGGCGGCGCGGACCCGCAGGCGTTGTCCATGGCCGGCTTCAGCCTGCGCAAGATGGCCTCGGGTGGACTCTACGATCAACTGGGTGGCGGTTTTTACCGCTATTGCGTGGATGCCGACTGGCAGATCCCGCATTTTGAAAAAATGCTGTACGACAACGGCCCGCTGCTCGGCCTTTACTGCCAGGCCTGGCGGATCACAAAGGACCCGCTGTTTAAAACGGTCGCGGAAGAAACCGCGGACTGGGTCATGCGCGAGATGCAGTCGCCGGAGGGCGGGTATTATTCCACCCTGGACGCCGACTCGGAGGGCAGGGAAGGGAAATTCTACGTGTGGACGAAGGAGGAAGCAGAGTCCCTGCTCGACGATCGGGAGTGGACGCTGTGCGCGGAAGTTTACGGTTTCAACCGCCCGCCCAACTTCGAAGGGCGCTGGCATCTGCGTCTCGCCGCGGATCCCGCCGAGGCCGCCGCGGCGCTGTCGCTGGATACGGATACGGCCAACAGGCTATACACGGAGGCGAGACGCAAGCTGCTCGAAGCGCGCAACAAACGCATCCGCCCGGGGCGCGACGAAAAAATACTGACCTCCTGGAACGGCCTCATGATCAAGGGCATGGCGACCGCCGCACGCCTGCTCGAATCACCGGCCTGCGGCGAATCCGCGGTGCGGGCGCTCCAGTTCATCCGCGCCGGTCTCTACCGGGACGGCCGGCTGCTGGCCACCTGCAAGAATGGCCGGGCGCGCCTGAACGGCTACCTGGATGATTACGCCTTCGTGCTGGATGCCGTGCTTGAACTGATGCAGATCAGGTGGGACCGAGACTGGCTCGGGTTTGCCGTCGAACTGGCCGATGCCCTGCTCGAGCGATTCGAAGACAGGGAGGCCGGCGGATTTTTCTACACCTCCCACGATCACGAAAAACTCATCCAGCGCAGCAAGCCGCTGATGGATGACGCCCTCCCCGCCGGCAACGGCATCGCCGCGAGCGCGCTGGGCCGCCTGGGCCACCTGCTTGGCGAAGAGCGCTACCTGTCCGCCTGCGAGCGGGCGATCCGCGCGGGCTGGCCCGTCCTCCAGCACTACCCCTCCGCCCATAACGCCCTGCTCCTCGCCCTCGAAGACTACCTGCATCCAGCGCCCTGCATCGTGATCCGCGGAGAGGCGGACGCGATCAAAACGTGGCGGAGCGAATGCCTGGCCCATGCCCGGCCGTTCAGCGCGATTTACGCCATCCCCGCCGATGCAGACCGGCTGCCGGGCCGGCTGGCGGAACGCACCCCGCAGGGCGGGGCGGTCGCCTATATCTGCGCAGGTCATGCGTGCCGGGCGCCGGTGACCCGGATTGAATCACTCAGGGAAAACTTGAACAATTCCAAAGTTAAATGACATAATCTTTTGCGGTGCAATACGCAATGCTGCCGGAAGCGGCCCGACTCACTGCCGGGGGGTAATGCAGAAACCGCACCTTCCCGGGCCCGAACACCAGAATTAAAAAAACCGATATCGCGGTGCCGGCGTAGCGCTTCGGGTTTTCATTGATTTGAACACACAACGGCTAACGACATGAGAGGTGGGTAAGCATGAGGACAGCCAACAAGAAACTGCGGGCGTGGGTGGAGGAGATTGCCAATCTCTGCAAGCCCGCCGGCATCCACTGGTGTGACGGCTCACAGGAAGAGTACGACCGCCTGTGCGACGAGATGGTGAAAAAGGGCACGCTCATCCGCCTGAATCCGGAAAAGCGGCCCAACAGTTTCCTCGCCCGCTCCCACCCGAGTGATGTCGCGCGCGTCGAGGACCGCACCTACATCTGCAGCGAGACCCAGGAAGAGGCCGGGCCGACCAATAACTGGATGGCCCCCGCGGAGATGCGCCGGATCCTGAAGGGCCTGTTCACGGGTTGCATGCAGGGACGCACCATGTACGTCATCCCGTTCAGCATGGGGCCCATCGGCTCGCCCATCTCCCACATCGGCATCCAGATCACGGATTCACCCTACGTTGTCATCAACCAGCGGATCATGACCCGCATGGGACAGGCGGTGCTGGACGCGCTCGGCGCGGACGGCGAATTCGTGCCCTGCATGCACTCCGTCGGCGCGCCCCTGGCGCCCGGCCAGGAAGACGTCGCGTGGCCCTGCACGCCGGAGATCAAGAACAAGTACATCACCCATTTCCCGGAAACGCGGGAGATCTGGTCCTACGGCAGCGGCTACGGCGGCAATGCCCTGCTCGGCAAGAAATGCCTGGCCCTGCGCATCGCCTCGGTGATGGGCCGGGATGAAGGCTGGCTGGCCGAACACATGCTGATCCTCGGCGTCGAATCGCCCGGCGGTGAAAAGACCTACGTGTCGGCGGCCTTCCCGAGCGCCTGCGGCAAAACCAACTTCGCCATGCTCATCCCGCCCAAGGGCCTTAACGGCTGGAAAGTCACCACCATCGGCGACGACATCGCCTGGATCAAGCCCGGCCGGGACGGGCGGTTTTATGCGATCAACCCGGAATCCGGTTATTTCGGCGTCGCCCCCGGCACCAACATGGAATCGAATCCCAATGCCATGCTGACGCTGAAGGAAAACTGCCTGTTCGCCAACTGCGCGCTGACCGATGACGGCGATGTCTGGTGGGAGGGCATGACCGAGGAACCGCCGGCGCACCTCATCGACTGGCAGGGCAACGACTGGACGCCGGAGAGCAAAACTCCCGCCGCCCATCCCAATGCGCGTTTCACGGCACCGGCCCGGCAGTGCCCGTCGATCGATCCCGACTGGGAAAACCCGGACGGGGTACCCATCAGCGCCTTCATCTTCGGCGGCCGGATCAGCAAGAACTTCCCGCTGGTGTTCCAGGGTTACGACTGGGAGCACGGCGTCTATCTCGCCGCGACCATGGGATCGGAAGCGACAGCCGCGGCCATCGGCCAGGCGGCGATGCGCCGCGACCCCATGGCAATGCTGCCGTTCTGCGGCTACAACATGGCGGATTACTGGACACACTGGCTCACGATGGGGCGGCGCAGCGTCGCCACCCCGCCGCTCATCTTCCGGGTCAACTGGTTCCGCAAGGACGACAACGGCAAGTTCATCTGGCCCGGTTACAGCGAGAACATGCGGGCACTGAAATGGATCGTGGAGCGGTGTCTTGGCCGCGCACCCGGCGTCGAAAGCCCGCTGGGCTGGGTACCGCCGTACGAGGCCCTGAACTGGGAAGGCCTCAAGTTCCCGAAAGAGCGCTACTACGAGATCATGAACATCGATCGCGAACGGGTGCAGGAAGAAGCCCTGGAACAGGAGGAATTTTTCAGGAAATTCGGTGATCGCCTGCCGAAGGAGATGGTGCTGGAGCGCGAACTGCTGCTGTCGCGCCTGTACCGATCGCCGCAGGTCTGGAACCTCGGCGCGGCGAGCATACGCACAGCGTGAGAAACGCGGCCCGCCTGCAGGGTGCATGGATTGCCGCTGATCATCCTGCGCCGGGGATCAGGGGCATGAGTAGCGCGGTTCGCGTCCACGGAGACATGACCTTTACTGAACTCCGCACGGCGGCGGCCCGATTTTCATGATCGAGATGACCCTCGAGCTGGCGGAGCGGATCGCGCGCGCCGCCCATAAAAAGTCGGAGGAGTTCGGGCGCCCGATGAGCATCTCGGTCGTCGATGAGTCCGGCCGCCTGGTGTATTACTCGCGGGCGGACGGCGCCGGGTTCTTCACCTTTGACACCTCGCGCGCCAAGGCCATGGCCGCGGCGTCCTTCAAGCGTTCCACCCTCGAGATCACGGAGAAAAAGGATCTGAACCCGCTGCTCTGGTATTCCCTGCCGAGCGTGGTCCCGGCGCAGGCCCTGCCCAGTCCGGGCGGCCTGCCCCTGAAGCGCGACGGCCGGGTCATCGGCGCCATCGGCATCGGCGGCGGTTCGCCGGAAGAAGATCACGCCTGCGCGCTCGCCGGGGCTGCCGTACTGGGCAGTTGAAAGTTAAAAGTTGAAAGTCAAAAAAACCTGGATCAGGCTATAGAAAAGAGCGGCTTCAATACGAGTAGCCGAATTC
>CAZXGW010000079.1:5656-7024 GCA_964640355.1 uncultured Enterobacteriaceae bacterium | reverse complement strand
ACTGACTTTGAACATTTAACTTTTAACGTTTCACATTTTACTTTTCACTGTCTTTAACCCGCCTGACGGCCCGGTAACCGATGTCGCGCCGGCAAAACATGCCGTTCCAGGAAATCTTCTGCACCGCCTCGTACACGGTGGACTGCGCCGCGGCCATGCTTTTGCCCAGGCCGGTGACACACAACACCCTGCCGCCTGCCGTGACAACGGCATCATTTTGTAGTTGTGTACCGGCATGAAAGACCTTGATCTCCGCCGGGAACGCCGCATCGAGACCGGCGATCACGTCGCCCTTGCAGACGTTGCCCGGATAGCCGGCTGAGGCGAGTACCACGCCAAGGGCGGGGCGGTCATCCCATGCGGCGGTCACCCTGTCCAGCGTGCCGTCCAGCGCGGCGTTACACAGCGCCACCAGATCGCTTTCCAGGCGCAAGAGGATCGGCTGCGCCTCCGGGTCGCCCATGCGGCAGTTGAATTCAAGCACCCTGGGCGTGCCATCCGCGCCGATCATCAGGCCGGCGTAAAGGAAACCGGTGTACTTCCTGCCCTCTGCCGCCATGCCGTGCACGACCGGTTCGATCACCTCCCGCAGGATGCGCCCGTGAATCTCCGGCGTGACGACCGGGGCGGGCGAGCAGGCGCCCATGCCGCCGGTGATCGGACCCCGGTCGCCGTCATCGCGGGCCTTGTGATCCTGGGAACTCGCCAGGGGCAGGACGTGTACGCCATCGGTCAGCACGATGAAACTCGCCTCCTCGCCCTCGAGGTATTCCTCGATGACGATGCGCCGGCCGGCGTCACCGACCTTTCTGCCCGAGAGCATGTCATTGACCGCAGCTACCGCGTCCTCCTCGGTGGCGGCGATCACAACCCCCTTGCCGGCCGCGAGGCCATCGGCCTTGATAACGACGGGTGCGCCCCGTTCGCGGATATATCGCACGGCGGGATCGATTGCGGTGAAGGTGGCGTGTGCCGGGCTCGGGATCCGGTGGCGATCCAGAAAATCCCTGGCGAATGATTTTGAGCCTTCGAGGAGAGCGGCCTCGCGCGAAGGTCCCAGGCAACGCAGTCCTTCCGCGGTGAAGACGTCCACGATACCCGCCACGAGCGGGGCCTCGGGACCGATGATCGTCAGGTCAACGCGCTCGTTCCGGGCAAAATCAGCCAGTTTCCGGAAGTCTTCAACGCCGGCGGAAACATTGCGGATCCGCGGCTCCCTTCCGGTGCCGGCATTGCCGGGCGCGACGTAGACGATCTCCACGTCTTCCGTTTGCGCCGCCTTCCAGGCCAGGGCGTGTTCACGCCCCCCGCCCCCGACGATCAATACTTTCATGCCGGACCGATTACGCTAGTGTGGTGTCCCGCGAC
>CAZXGW010000079.1:0-5556 GCA_964640355.1 uncultured Enterobacteriaceae bacterium | reverse complement strand
CTTCAGTGCAGGAAGTGGCGCATGCCGGTAAACACCATGGCTATGCCGTGTTCGTCCGCGGCGGCGATCACTTCATCATCCCGCACCGATCCGCCTGGCTGGATGACCGCGGTAACGCCGGCTTTTGCGGCGGAGTCGATCCCGTCCCGGAACGGAAAAAAGGCGTCAGAGGCCATGACGGAACCCCTGATTACAAGGCCTTCCTCCTCGGCCCTGAGCGCGGCGATCCTGGCGCTGAATACGCGGCTCATTTGGCCCGCGCCGATGCCGATCGTCTGCCCGTCCCGGGCGTAAACGATGGCGTTTGACTTCACGTACTTCACCACCCGCCAGGCGAACAGGAGATCATCGAGCTCCCTTTCGTCCGGGGCACGCCGGGTAACGACCTTCAGCCCCGGCCTGTCCACCATGCCCGTGTCGTTGTCCTGGACGAGCAGTCCGCCGCTGACCCGTTTCATGTTGAGCTGCCTGATCGGCGTGGTACGCGTGCCGGAAGCCAGCACCCGCACAGCGGTTTTTTCCGAGAGCGCGCCGAGGGCGGATTCCGCGATGTCCGGTGCGATGATGACTTCAACGAACTGCCGGCCGATGATGCTGCGCGCGGTGGTCTCGTCGAGATCCCGGTTCAAGGCGATGACGCCGCCGAAGGCCGAGGTGGGATCGGCGGCATAGGCGCGTTCATAGGCCTCGTGGATGTCCCGGCCGATGGCGACGCCGCAG
This sequence comes from uncultured Enterobacteriaceae bacterium, assembly GCA_964640355.1. GTDB lineage: Bacteria > Pseudomonadota > Gammaproteobacteria > Eutrophobiales > Eutrophobiaceae > CAZXGW01. The sequence continues at coordinate 4,836 of CAZXGW010000079.1, read as the reverse complement.
GGGTTGGCGTGCTTAACGATGACGCAGGCGGGATCGGCGAAAGACAGCACGCATTCCAGCGCCGCGTCGGTGTCCGCAATGTTGTTGTAGGAGAGCTCCTTGCCCTGGAGCTGCCTGGCGCAGGCGAGCGTGCCGGCCGGCGGTGACGCTTCCGTATAAAAGGCCGCGGTCTGGTGCGGGTTCTCCCCGTACCGCAGGTCCTGGCGTTTCCTGAACTGCGACGTGTAGGTCGCCGGGTAATCGAAATTCAGAGCGCCCCCGTCGGTCGCGCCGAGATAATTCGACACCGCGGCATCGTAATTCGCGGTGTGCGCAAACGCCTTCTGCGCGAGATAAAACCGCGTCCGGTCGCCCAGGACGCCATCGCCGGCCTTCAGCTCCCCGATCACCCTGGCGTAATCGCCGGCGTCGACAACGACCCCGACATGCGCATGGTTCTTGGCCGCCGACCGCAGCATGGCGGGGCCGCCGATGTCGATGTTTTCAATGGCCTCGGCCAGGGTGCAGCCCGGCTTGCTGATGGTGGCTTCAAAGGGGTAGAGATTCACGACGACGAGATCGATAGGTTCGATGCCGAGTTCGGCCATAACAGCATCATCCGTGCCGCGCCTGCCCAAAAGGGCGCCGTGGACCTTCGGATGCAGCGTCTTCACCCGGCCATCCATGATCTCCGGAAAACCGGTATAGGCGGATACCTCGATGACGCTGACGGCGTTTTCGGCGAGCAATTTCGCCGTACCGCCGGTGGACAGTATGGTGACGCCAAGCCGGGCGAGTTCCCGGCAGAATTCGACGATGCCGGTCTTGTCGGAGACGCTGACCAGTGCGCGCTTAATCCTGGTCATGAAGGATTGCACCGCGCGGACCGCGCCGGGGAAGAATTCGCCTGCAGGAACGCCTCCTGCGCCGGGACATTCAACCGATACCGTACTTTTTCAGACGATTGCGCAGCGTCACCCTGTTCAGGCCAAGCATCTGCGCCGCCCGGGTAATGTTGCCGCGGGTCTTGTGCATCACCAGCTCGAACATGGGTTTTTCAAACTGCGAAAGGAAGAGATCATAAAGGTTGCTGGCATCGTGCCCGTCCAGGTCGGCAAAGTATCTTTCCATGGCTTCGCGCACATGGTGGCTCAGGGCGTGCCGGTCGCTGCTCCCGGAATGGACCGGCTCCACGGTATTGCTTTTCGATGCCGTCATGCTGCAAGGCCCTGTCCCCTGCGCGCGGAAACAGGCCAGGGCGATCTGAACTTGTTTTTCCTGTTATTTGTGCCTTGTCAAACAGTACCTGTTACGTTATCGCGCCAGAGCTATTCCCGCACTGCCGGACGGTCTGCCTGTTTGCTTCCTGCGCCGGCGACAATTCGGCCGGACGACTGTTCCGGTGACACGAGCAAGCTGCAGGTTATGCTTTTACGGGTGGTGTCCCACACTTCAGGCTGAACACCGCTCTTTATTTTTACGTCAGGCGGCTGAATAACGAAGTACGTATGATAGCGTTAATTGATGCCGGATCAAAGTCAAAAAAATCTGAATGTATTGTGTAACTTAACGGTCCGCATTGCGTTTCCGCATGCACCGGGCGGTTGCACTTTTCCGCGCCGGCGCGGCAGCAAATTCATCCCAGCCTGATCATGACGGTCTGTACCGCGCGCAATTAAACGGATCGCGCGGCGATCGCGGATGTTTTACCAGCGAACGATTACAGGAAACGAAATTCAAAACTGACGGCGCCATCGGTGGGCCCGGTGATCTCCATGACGATATGCACCGGCTGATCCGACCGCATGCCGTCCTCCACGCCGATGCTCGCATCCAGGTACTCCTCCGGTCGGAATTCCCGGTAGGCCGTCATCTGCCCGTTGGTATCGAACAGGACAAGCTGGAGGCCGGGATACGGCTGCACACGATCGGAGCGGTTGGCCATCGTGGCATTGACGAGCAGTGTATTGCGGTAATGGGGATGGGAGCGGACGTCCCGGTTGAGGAGGTGGATGGCAGACACATCGCGGAAACGCAGGAGCACGCAGTCGAACCGTTCGCAGAGTTGCTGTGCCCACGGCCTGAGCTCGGGATACCTGGCGAGGAGATAATCCCGGTTAAACCAGGCCAGTTGCGCCGCAATACCCAGGATCAACAGCAATGCGCACAGTCCCCAGATCAGTGATCCCAGCCGGCCCGGGGGCGGGGCCTCATCTTCAAGGAGCATCTCCGGCAATTCACCGGAGGGCACCCGCCCCGTCCGGATATCCGCCGGTTCCGGCTCGGGCAACGGCCGCATCTCGAGCGACGGTACAGAGGACGGGATATCGAATTGCGGTTCAAGTTCAAACGATTCGCCGGCCGCTTCCGCCTCCAGCGGTACCAGCGTCGGTTCCGTCTCATCGCGACGGTGTCCCGCGGCAGGCGCCGGTACCGGCGTATCGCTCAGGCGTTCAAGCGCATTGAACTGCCGGCCGCAGAAGCCGCAGATCACCTGGCCGGCCGCGGCAGAAAGCTGGTCGGCGCGGATCCGGAATTGCCTGGCGCAGGCGGGACAGGAAGTAAACATGGATCAATTTCCGGGACGTTGTTGGCGGTGACGGTTCGGCGGTCTTTTCTCGCCCTGCACGAGCGCCCATTCGCGGCGATAGATCGGTGAGTGCATGGTAAACCACGTCTCATAAACTGCCAAACACCCGGCGACCTGGGTGGCAAGCAGTCCGGATAATACGACGGTCCCTCCGGGCAGGAGGAGGCCGGCGAAGGTGGCGGCGAGTTCCCTGAGCGGATCGAGGTGCAGATTGGCCAGCAGGATATCGGCCCGGGGCCGCGCCATGGCATCAGGATGACCGATGGTGATCCGCGGCAGCAGGCAGTTGCGCTCGGCGTTTCGCCGTGACACCTCGAGGGCCAGCGGATCGGTATCGACAGCCCAGGCATGCTCCGCGCCGAGGCGCAAGGCAGAAAGCGCCAGGACGCCCGAACCGCACCCGTAATCGATGACGCGCTGGCCGGCGAGATCGCGGCCGGCGAGCCAATCCAGGCACAGCGCGGTGGTGGCATGCGCACCGCTGCCGAACACGAGGCCCGGTTCGAGCATAAGCGTATCGTCACCGTCCGCGGGCGGCCCGCACCAGACCGGGCGGATGCACATCTTCCCGCCGTAACGCAGGGTGCCGTATCCCTCCCGCGAGCCTCCCGCTTCCTCCCCGTCCTCCAGCACTTCGAGGCGATGCTGCCGGATCCGCTCCGCGCCTGGCCGGCCGCGCAGGCAAACCAGCAGCGTGTCCAGATCCACATCCTCGTGCAGCAGGGCGCTGATGCGCGTGGTTTCCCCCCTGCCGTCGTCCGCCCGCGGGGCACGGCCGCCCGGGTCCGGGAAGCTGATGGAGGCCGCGCCGAACCGTTCCAGCAGGTCCGTGAGACAGCCGGCATGTTCCCTGTCGCTGTCCAGGATGAGGCGCAGCCAGGCCATGATTATGGAAGGGCGGACCTATTTCAGGCCGAGTCTGTTTTCCAGATAGTGTATATCGGTGCCGCCTGAAATGAAGGCGGCGTCATTGATCAGTTTCTGGTGCAGCGGGATATTGGTCTGGATCCCCTCGATCACGATCTCCGACAGCGCCATGGACATGCGTGCCAGCGCCAGTTCACGGGTATCGCCATGCACGATCAGCTTGCCGATCAGGGAATCGTAATAGGGCGGCACCCGGTAACCTCCATAGACGTGAGTGTCCACGCGCACGCCGAAACCGCCGGGCGGATGGTAGTGTTCGATGGTCCCCGGCGACGGCATGAAGGTTTCCGGGTCCTCGGCATTGATCCGGCACTCGATGGCGTGGCCTCGGAACTGGATGTCGTCCTGGCGGTAGCCCAGTTTCTCGCCTCCCGCGATCCTGATCTGCTCGCTCACGATGTCGATGCCCGTCACCATCTCGGTGGTCGGGTGTTCCACCTGGATCCGGGTGTTCATTTCAATGAAATAGAACTGCTCATTTTCAAACAGGAATTCCAGCGTGCCGGCGCTGCGATAACCGACGCTGCGGCACGCGCTGAGGCAGCGGTCGCCGATGGCGCGGCGAAGTTTCCGGTTGATGCCCGGCGCGGGGGCCTCCTCGATGATCTTCTGGTGGCGCCGCTGCATGGAGCAGTCGCGCTCGCCGAGGTGAATCACGTTGCCGTGGTCATCCGCCAGCACCTGCACCTCGATGTGCCGCGGGTGCAGCAGGAACTTCTCCATGTAGACGGCGTCATTGCCGAAGGCGGACCGGGCCTCCGACCGGGTGATGGCGATGGCGCTCAGCAGCGTGGCATCGCTGTGGACAATGCGCATGCCGCGGCCGCCGCCGCCGCCGACCGCCTTGATGATGACGGGGTAGCCGATATCGCGGGCGATCCGGAAATTCTCTTCAGGATCCTCGCCCAGCGCCGCGCCCGATCCCGGCACGCACAGGATGCCGGCCTTTTTCATGGCGGCGATCGCGGACACCTTGTCGCCCATCAGGCGGATCGTCTCGGGCCGGGGGCCGATGAACACGAACCCGCTTTGCTCGACCCGTTCGGCAAAATCGGCGTTTTCTGACAGGAAACCGTAGCCGGGATGGATCGCCACGGCATCCGTGACCTCGGCGGCGCTGATCACCGCCGGTATGTTCAGGTAGCTTTCCGACGACGCGGCGGGGCCGATGCACACGGATTCATCGGCCAGAAACACGTGCTTCTGTTCCCGGTCCGCCTCGGAATACACGGCCACCGTCTTGATGCCGAGTTCACGGCAGGCCCGCAGAATGCGCAGCGCGATCTCGCCGCGGTTGGCGATGACGACCTTATCCAGCATGAATGCTGATCAGGCGGCGG
>CAZXGW010000078.1:0-7072 GCA_964640355.1 uncultured Enterobacteriaceae bacterium | reverse complement strand
TCTTCCTTGTCAATGGTTGCATCCGCGTCGTTATCTTCCGGGCGGATGGTGGCATCGACTTCGGGCGTCTCCGTGGCATCGGTGCTGTCCAGGATTATGGTTTCATCCGACTTCACCTGTTCTCCACTTTCGCGCGGCGTTTTCCTGACAACGGTCGCCTCATCGCGTGGGGCAGGCGTTTTTACGTCGAGATCGAAATCCGGTTCGGGCAGGCCGGTATCATCCACATTGGGGGCGCCACTACTGACCGTCGCGGCTTCGCCCGGCTGTGCCGGCTTGCCTTCAAAGACGGTCTGGGAGACGACCGTCATGCCCGCGTCCACCATTTCCGGCATGACGAATTCAAATTCGTACTTATGCAGCCTGATCCGGTCACCGTGTTTCAGGCGGGTTTCACCGGTGATGAGCTGATCATTGACAAACGTGCCGTTGATGCTGCCCTGGTCGATGATCCAGTACGCATAGTCCTTGTATTCAATCAGCGCGTGCCTGCGGCCGATGGTCGTCTGGGGGATGACAATGCTGTTCAGGTTTTCGGTGTCCTTGCCCGCCACCCGGCCCAGCATGGTGGGCGTACTGCCCAGTTTGTACGAATTCTGGGTGGTGTAGTTGTTGATGTCATTCAGATACGCCTCCTGCACGTACTCTTCTTCGGCGGGCTTGCGGCGCGCACCCCGCATGAATACGAACACCATGACAAGAATGGCAACGGTGAGGACCGCCAGGGCCGAAAGAATGGCCAGTGACCGCATGCGTTCCTCCTTCTCCATTTCCTCCGTCCGCACGGGCACTTCGATGATGATGGGTTCGGGGGGCGGCGGGGGCGGTACCACCTGGACGGGCGGCGGCGGCGCGACGGGTTCCGGCGGCGGTGGCGCGACAATTTCCGGCTCCGGTTCGGGACGCTTGTTTATCAGCGTTTGCACCTTTTCAAAAACGCTTTCCAGGTCCTCCGGCCGGAACGCCCGGTAGTATTCGCCTTCGGTTTGCTGGGCGACGGACTGGATCAGGTGGAAATCGGCGTTTTCCGTGTAGGCTATGCCGAAGATCCTGATGCCGGATTTCGCCGCATCCGCGGCCAGTTCGCCCTTCAGCCACCTGGCCTGTTCGAGGTCCCGGTCGGGATTTCCGGTATCCACCTCCCCGTCCGTCATGAATACGATCAGCTTCTGGGCGTCTCCCCGCGCGGTGGTCTTGAGCTCGTAGATCGCCCGTTCAATTGCCGCCGGGCTTTCCGTCCACTGGCCCTTGTAATCGATCTTGTCCAGGCTTTGCAGAATCGTGTCCCGGGTGTCATCGTTGACTTCCGTCAGGGGAATGGCCAGGCGGACAGCCTGATCGAAAATAATGACGGCCACGCGCGTCGCCTCATCCAGCCCTCTAATGAACGTGACCGCAGCCTGCCTGCCGAGAAACTGGGGATCGTTCTTTTTCATGCTGCCGGAGTTATCCAGCACCAGCACGACGTCCTTGGGTAGCGGCGCGTCTTCAGCTACCGCCTCGCCGCTGATCTCCTCCACCGTGGCAACGGGTTCATCGGCAAGTCCGGGCTCTTCCTCCGCCGGTAACTCTTCGGCGGGTAATTCCTCCTCTTCCGGCGCCTGAACGGGTTCATCAAGGCCAAGTGCCTTGACGGCTTCCAGTGCCGGATCGGGCGGCGCGGCCGCCTGCACCGTGGCCAGCCCGGGGAGGGCGAAGACCAGGGCCGTCAGGCAATAAATACAGAATTGACGGTAAACCATGAGGAGTAAAGATAACATGTTATGACGTTTACCTGCATGCCTTAATGGCCGGGCCGGCGGCCCCGCTCAATCATTGCCGGTGGCGACGGGGCGCGCGGGATCAGAACACCATTCGCTCCAGGAGCCGGCGTACAATTTCGGTACGGGCAGGCCGGCACTGGCGGCGGCGAGCAGGTTATGACAGGCGGTCACCCCGGAGCCGCAATAAAATACGGCGTCTTCGGGGGCCGTTGCGCCCAGGAGCGAGAGAAACGCCCGGTGCAATTGTGCCGGGCTTTTGAACATCCCGCGCTCATCGAGATTGTCTCTCCAGAAATGATTGACGGCGCCCGGGATATGCCCGGCCACCCTGTCCAGCGGCTCCGTTTCACCCCGGTAGCGGGCGGGATCGCGGGAATCGACGAGCAATCTGGCAGCGCTCACCTTGTCAACCGTGATCAGCCATTGTGTCCTCGGGTGGCCCCTGAAATTTCCCGCGGCATTTTTTTCTTCGCCACTCGCTGTCGCGCCCCTCGTCTGCAGCCAGGCCTGCCAGCCGCCGTTCAGCACGGCGGCCATGTCATGGCCCATATAGTGCAGCATCCACCACAACCTGGCGGCAAATGACCCTGCCGCCGCGTCATAAACGACGACCTGGGTATCATGATGGATGCCCAGCCGGGTAAATAACCGGTTCATGGCTGCCGGCGTGGGAAGGGGATGGCGCCCGCAATCCGTGACGGGCGGGCCGCTGAGATCGTCATGCAGATCGGCGTAGACCGCGCCCGGAATATGCGATTCGAGGTACTCCCGCCGGCCGGCATCCTTGTCGCCTAGATTGTAGCGGCAGTCAACGATCACCCAGCCGGGATCGTCAAGGTGATCGCCGAGGTGATCGGCATCAATGATCGTGGTGTACATCATTCGTTTCTGCCAGCGGAGGACCTCGTCCGAAATCGCCTTTCCGCCGCACTGTCACCGGGGCAGTGTTGCCCGCTCATTTCCGCACCGGGATCGCTTCCGGCGTCTTTGCATATACCCATGGAGGGTAATATGTTCCGGCCAGGGACAGGCGCGCAATTCGCGCTTCGCTTCTATTCCCGGTTAAAACAGGCATTATATCGCACCGGATCGGGCTTGCGCCGCCATGCCGCAGGCGTCTTCCAGGGAGGTCTCCCGGCCACCGGCAGTTGAGATCACAACATGAACGCCCTTGATTTTCTGAAGCTCCTCGCCGCAGGCTGCCTGTTGCCGGCCGCCTCGGCGTGTACATCCTTCAGCTACTACGCGCAGTCGATTCACGGGCAGATCGAGATCATCCAGAAACGCCAGCCGATCGGCGAACTGCTGTCCGGCCAGGCACTCGATCAAACACTGGCTGCCCGGCTGGAAACTGCGCTGCGCCTGCGGAATTTCGCCAGCGCGGAACTGGGCCTGCCGGACAACGGCAGCTACCGGTATTACGCCGACCTTGAGCGCGAATACGTCGTCTGGAACGTCTTTGCCGCGCCGGAGTTGTTGCTCGAACCCGTCCAGTGGTGCTTCCTGATCGCCGGTTGCCTCAATTACCGCGGCTATTTTTCAGAAGCAAAGGCACGGCAGTTCGCGCGGGACCTCGAGGACCGTGGCTACGACGTGTATGTCGGTGGCGTTGTCGCCTATTCAACGCTCGGCTGGTTCGATGATCCGGTACTGAATACGATGCTGCGGCGGGACGAGATCTATCTCGCCAGGGTAATTTTTCACGAACTGGCGCACCAGAAACTGTATATCGGCGACGATCCTGAATTCAACGAGGCGTTTGCGGATACCGTTGCGATCGCCGGAGTCCGCCGCTGGCTTGATTATCACGATACAGATGCCCCACGGCAGGAATTCGAACTCGAGCTTGCCCGCGAGCAGGCGTTCGTGGACCTGGTGATGAATTACCGCGAGAGGCTGGAATCACTTTACCGGTCGGCCGTGGGCGAGCAGCAGAAACGCAGGATGAAATCCGGGCTGCTGGAACAGATGGTGGCCGATTACCGGGCCCTGCGCGCGAACCGGCCGGGAATGGAGTCCTACGACCACTGGTTCAGTGGCGATCTGAATAATGCCAGGCTCCTGGCCGTGGCCACCTACCGCCGGTACCTGCCGGGTTTCCTGAAGCTGTTAGGGGAGGCGGGGGATCGCCTCGAATCCTTTTACCTGCTGGCGGAAAAACTCGGGGATTGCACCCGGGAAAGACGCAGGCATATCCTTGTCATGGGTGAAACCCGGTTTCAGTGTTAATCCTGCGCTCAGGGAGGCAGGGAATGATCAGGCGGATTTTTGCGGTGCTTATATACCTGGGCCTGTGCTGGCATGTCGCCACGGCATGGGCGGAGGCGGGAACTGACGGCCGGGTCCTGCAGAATCCCAGGCTGGGCAAGGGTGTCCTGTTGATTGCCAGCCGTAATCTCAACGATCCCAACTTCAGCAGATCAGTGGTGCTGATTACGGAATTCAACGAGGGAGGGACAGTCGGCCTGGTCATCAACAGGCCCACGAAGGTACCGCTCGCGCAGGTCTTCCCGCAGCTTGGTGAAATCAAGGCGCTGCTCGAAAACCTGTATCTCGGCGGGCCCGTCGCCACCCACAGCATCCGCCTGCTGGTGCAGGCTGAAGAGCTGCCGGCACAGGCCAAGCATATCTTCGACGATGTCTATCTCGTGGATACCCATACCCTCTTCAGCCAGATCATGGAGGATGAGCCGGGAAGGCATAATCTGAAGCTCTACGCCGGTTACGCCGGCTGGGCACCCGGCCAACTGGAATCCGAACTGATCCGGGGCGACTGGTATCTCTGGCACGCCAGCGCGGAGATCGTCTTCAACCCGGCGCCGGAAGACACCTGGCATGAGCTTATCCAGGTGGTGACGGCCACATGGGTACGGCTTTCCGCGCCGGCCAGTACCCCATAAAACCGGGTAACTTCGTCCAACTGCCTGAAATACCGAAAAAAAACCGTTTATGATTGCTACTGCCTGGCGCCTGCCGAAATATGTTATGGAAAATATCCGGTTTTTTATCTATATTCAGGAAAACATTAGGTTTTTCAAATCTATTTTGTGAACTGCATCACACTATTTGAAGGGTCCGCTATTGCAAATAAACAGGACTACTTATACTTAAAAATCCGTCATTAGCGGCATCTGCCTGCCATGTTAAACAAATTTTTCACCAAGCCCCTGGAACTGAAAATCGGCGAACAGACGATGCGGTTCCACTCCTTGCCGGAGTTTGAATTTTCGCTGAACGGCAGGACGACGGTCCCCCCGAAAAAAATGGCCGACCTGGTGAAATGTACCCCCGAGCAGCTCAGGAAGGAGGCCGCGACCATCAAGGACATCGAAAAACGGTTCGTGCTGATCCTGTCCCGTTCCATAGAGGATCCGAAAAGCATCAACCAGGCCCTGCGCGAGCTGGACACCACGATCTTCTCCCAGGATCACGGCTGGCGCAGCATCATCATTGCGCTGAATGAAGGCGGTGACGAATTGAATTCATTCAGGCGCGTTGCCCTCGTCAAATACATGCAGTACCTGTCAGCCAGGCAGGAAACGATCAAGTATCTCTATTCGGAAAAACAGAAAGGCGCAGCCCCGGCCGAGGTGGAAGAACATGAGTTGTCCGAAGACAAGCTCAAGGAAACCGTGCTCCTGGACAGCACGGTGCTGGTGTCGCCGGAAAAGGCCGGTGAACTTGAAGAGCTGGAACGCATGCCCAAGGGCGAGGTCATTGCCATCAAGCTGCCGCCGGGCAGGGAGATCACCATCCGGCTGTCAAAGTACCGTTGCAAGCTCTCTTCCAAGAATGGCATTAATTTCATTGACCAGACCGGGAAACTACACCCCCTCCCCAAGGGCAGGAATGTCGTCGGCCGGGACCCCACCAGCACGATCAAGCTCGACACGTCCCTGCGCGATATTTCCCGGATGCATCTCGTGATCGAAAACCTGGGAGACAACGAACTCCAGTTGACGGATCTGTCATCCCACGGGACCTACCTCCCGCAGTCCTACCTGGGACAACATTCCACGAATTAAACCGGGAGGGATCCCACAACCTTCCACCTGACATCTCCGTCGGGCAGTGTCGTTAAGCCTGAGGGCGATGGTAATTAGCTCAAAAAATAATAACACTATAATTACTTATTATTTCTTGGAATAAATTGATCTGGTAGGATGGCGCCCCCGTGATGTCGATCCGGAATACAACACCATGAAAACTGAAGAATTCAATCCCGCGGCCCTGGCGGAGGAATACAAAAACCGGTCCCCTCAGGCCATCCTGAAGCTTGCGCTGGAGTCATTCGATAACATCGCCATCTCCTTCAGCGGCGCCGAGGACGTGATCCTGATCGATATGGCGGTGAAGATCGATCCGGGCGTCAGGGTATTCACCCTCGATACCGGCAGGCTGCACGCCGAGACCTACCGGTTCATCGAACAGGTGCGCGGTCATTACAACGTCACGATCGACGTGCTTTCGCCGGACAGTGCCACGCTCGAAAAATTCGTCCGGGAAAAAGGTCTGTTCAGTTTCTACAAGGACGGGCATAACGAATGCTGCGGCATACGCAAGGTCATGCCGTTACGCCGGAAACTGGCGGACCTGGATGCCTGGATCACCGGCCAGAGAAAGGACCAGAGCCCGGGCACGCGCACCGAGGTACCCGTGGTGGAAATGGATAATGCCTTCTCCGGCGAACAGCACACCCTCATCAAATTCAATCCCCTGTCACACTGGACATCGACCAGGGTCTGGCAGTACATCAGGGAAAACGACGTGCCTTACAATGAACTGCATAACAGGGGTTACACCAGCATTGGTTGCGAACCCTGCACCCGTCCGGTATTGCCCAACCAGCATGAACGTGAGGGCCGCTGGTGGTGGGAAGATGCCACCATGAAGGAGTGCGGCCTGCATGTCAGCAACCTGAGCCGGAACAAGATTCCATAGAACACCATGCACATCACCATGGTCAAGAAGATCGGGGCGGATGGCGCCCCGTGCCGTAAATGCGCCGAGGTCGAACAGCGCCTGCGGGACGCCGGCCTGCTGGACAGGATTGACCGGGTGATCATCGCAGATGAACGGGATCCTGAAAGCGAAGGCATGCAAGTCGCTTCCCGCTACGGGGTGGACCGGGCCCCCTTTTTCGTTGTGGAGGATGACGGCGGGCCGGCGCGCCTCTACACGGTGTACTACCGCTTTCTGAAAGAGGTACTCGGCGAAGGCGCACCCGAAGCGGATGAGGCCAGGGAACTCCTGGAACAGAATCCCGGCCTCGATTACCTGTAATTATCCCTGCCCGCGGACTGCCTGCC
>CAZXGW010000077.1:0-7220 GCA_964640355.1 uncultured Enterobacteriaceae bacterium | reverse complement strand
TTGCCGGTAAATTTCTTGCGCAGTTCCGGGTTCTGGGTCGCCACACCCACCGGGCAGGTATTCAGATGGCAGACGCGCATCATGATGCATCCCATGACCACCAGCGGCGCGGTGGAAAAACCGTATTCCTCCGCACCCAGCAGGGCGGCAATGACCACGTCGCGGCCGGTCTTGAGCTGGCCATCGGTCTGCACAACGATGCGATCACGGAGCTTGTTCATGACCAGCACCTGCTGCGTCTCGGCGACACCGAGCTCCCAGGGCACTCCCGCGTGTTTCAGCGAGCTGATCGGGGAAGCGCCCGTTCCGCCGTCGTAACCGGAGATCAGGACCACGTCGGAGTGTGCCTTCGCCACGCCGGCGGCGACGGTTCCCACGCCCACCTCCGCCACCAGCTTGACGTTTATCCGCGCCCGGGGATTGGCATTTTTCAGGTCATAAATGAGCTGGGCCAGGTCCTCGATGGAATAGATATCATGGTGCGGTGGCGGCGATATCAGGCCGACGCCCGGCGTTGAATACCGCACCTTTGCAATCCACGGATACACCTTGTGGCCCGGGAGCTGCCCCCCCTCGCCGGGCTTGGCCCCCTGCGCCATCTTGATCTGCAGGTCGTCGGCATTGACCAGGTACTCGCTGGTGACGCCGAAGCGGCCGGAGGCCACCTGCTTGATGGCGCTGCGGCGCGAATCACCGTTCACATCGGGGATGTACCTTTCAGGATCCTCGCCCCCCTCGCCTGTATTCGACCGGGCGCCGATGCGGTTCATGGCGATGGCCAGGGTTTCGTGGGCCTCCTTGCTGATCGAGCCGTAGGACATCGCGCCGGTCGCAAACCGCGCCAGGATCTTCTCTGCAGGCTCCACCTCCTCCAGCGGTACCGGTTCCTTTGCAAGCCTGAACTCGAACAGGCCACGGAGGGTGGCCAGGTGCTCATTCTGATCGTCTACCAGGCGGGTATATTCCTTGAAGATTTTGTACTGGCCGGAGGTGGTGGCGTGCTGCAGTTTGAAAACGGTTTCAGGATTGAACAAATGGTATTCGCCGTCCCGCCGCCACTGGTACTCGCCGCCCCAGTCCAGGTCCGGACGTTTTACCGGACGATCCGGAAAGGCGTTGTGGTGCCGCAGGCTGACCTCCCGCGCAACGACGTCCAGCCCGATGCCGCCGATGCGCGAAGCGGTCCAGGTGAAATACCTGTCCACGAATGGCCTGTCGAGACCGACGGCTTCAAAGATCTGCGCGCCCCGGTAAGACTGCACCGTGGAGATCCCCATCTTGGACATGGTCTTGATCAGGCCCTTGTTGATCGCCTTGATGTAATTCCTTATGGCCTGCGCATGTTCCATGAGCGGCACATGCCCGCGCCCTATCAGTTCACCGAGCGTATCGAACGCCAGGTAGGGATTGATGGCGTTGGCCCCGTAGCCGATGAGCACGGCGAAATGGTGAACTTCCCGCGGCTCGCCTGATTCCAGCACCAGTCCGACCCTGACGCGGGTGCCCTTGCGCACCAGGTGATGGTGGACGCCCGCCGTTGCCAGCGGCGCCGGTATCGGCGCCAGGTGTTCATTGATGCCACGATCGGACAGGATGAGGAAGGTAAAACCTTCTTCGATGGCCGCGTCGGCCTGGGCGCAAACCTCTGCCAGGGCGCGATCCAGGCCGGGGCCGTCCTCTGCCACGGGATACAGGATTGGTATTGTCCTGGTTCTGAATCCGGGCAGATTTACATCGCGGATCCTGGCCAGTTCCCCGTTCGTCAGGATCGGCGACTCGATCCGGATATGCCGGCAGCTCTCCGGCTCCGGCCTGAGGAGATTTCCCTCGGGCCCCATCGTGGTCGCGACCTGGGTAACGAGCTCCTCGCGTATCCCGTCCAGCGGCGGGTTGGTGACCTGGGCGAACAGCTGTTTGAAATAGTCATAAATCAGGCGCGAGCGGTTCGACAGGACGGCGAGCGCGGCATCCGTGCCCATGGAACCCACGGGTTCGGCACCCTCGCTGGCCATCGGTGCCATGATGATTCTCAGGTCCTCGTGGGTGTAGCCGAACGCCTGCTGTTTCTGCAACAGGGTTTCGCGATCGATCTCGAAGACGTGTTTCGGTTCCGGCAGCCTGTCAAGGGGCATGAGATTTTCACGCAGCCATTCCGCATAGTGGTGTTGTGTCGCATACTCCTTTTTGATCTCCGCGTCGTCGATGATGCGTCCCTGCCTGGTGTCGACGAGGAAGATGCGTCCGGGGTGCAGGCGCTCCTTGATCAATACGTTTTCCGGGGGTATGTCCAGTACGCCGACCTCGGAAGCCATCACGACCATGTCATCCCTGGTAACGTAGTAGCGCGATGGTCGCAAACCATTGCGGTCCAGTACCGCGCCGATGACTTCCCCGTCGGTAAAGGCGATGGACGCGGGACCGTCCCATGGTTCCATCAGGCAGGCGTGGTATTCATAAAACGCCCTGCGTTCGGCATCCATCGTCTCATGCCCGCTCCAGGCCTCCGGTATCATCATCAGCATGGCCAGGGGCAATGGCCTGCCCGTCATGTGCAGGAATTCCAGGACGTTGTCGAAAATCGCTGAATCGCTGTCGCCCTCGATGATGATGGGGAAGATTTTCTTCAGGTCGTCGCCGAACAGTTCAGATTCACACAGGGCCTCGCGCGCCTTCATCCAGTTGATATTGCCGCGGAGCGTGTTGATCTCACCGTTGTGACAGAGATAGCGAAACGGCTGGGCCAGCCGCCACGAGGGAAACGTGTTGGTCGAAAACCGCTGGTGGACCAGCGCCAGCGCCGATTCGACATCCGGATGGGAGATGTCGGGAAACATCGGTTCGATCTGGTTGCCAGTCAGCATCCCCTTGTATATGAACGTCCGGTGTGAAAGGCTCGGAATATAGAACAGGTTCCGTTCAGGCAGATCCGACTTCCAGACGGCGTGTTCGATGCGCTTGCGTATGACATACAGACGGCGCTCAAAGGCGGCGCTGTCGATAATATCTCGGCTGCGGCGGATGAAGATCTGTCTGAAGGAGGGCTCGCCCGATTTTGCCGTGGGCCCGATCAGGGAATCATCGGTAGGGACATCGCGCCAGCCCAGTACCTCCTGTCCTTCTTCGTGCACAATCTCCCCGAACATCGCCTGGCACCGCCGTGCCTGCTCCTGATCCCGCGGCAGAAAAACCAGGCCGGCGCCGTAATAACCGGGGTCGGGCAAATCGATATCCAGTTCCCCGCACACGCGCGAAAGAAACCTGTGGGGCATCTGCATCAGGATGCCCACGCCGTCGCCGGTGTTTTCTTCGCAACCGCAGGCGCCGCGGTGCAGAAGGTTCTTCAGGATGGTCAGGGCATGGGTGATAATCCTGTGGGACTTGCGGCCTTTCATGTCGACCACAAACCCCACGCCGCATGAATCGTGCTCAAACGCCGGATCATAAAGATCAGGCCAGCCAGGGTAATCGCGGAAGTGTTGCGAGTCAGATGTCATGTTTATCCTATCTCTTCAGTCGTGTTCCGGCAGGGCCCGGGCTTCGCGGAGGCCCGCCAGCTTTCCACGGCTGTCCGCCTGCCCACCCCGGCGCCGGCCATGCCGGCCAGGCGAAAGGAGCAGAAAATTATAGTGCTGAAGGGTGATCATGTCACGGCGCAACATCGCGGCCAGGGAGCTAACAACATGAATTTTACGGAAAAACAACGGAACCGGAAATACCATGCCGGTTTCCCTCGTGCAGGCCCGGGCGCGGCCCGTTTCAGGGCGCCCCGGCCGGTGCCGGGCGTTTCTCCAGCCGCGCATGTTCCGCATGGGCGAAGCGGTCGGTCATGCCGGCGATGTAATCCGCCACGGTGCGGGCGCGACCGGAAATTCCCGACTTCTCTTCCGCCTCCCTTGCGCGGCGCTGTTCGTCAGGCGGCAACAGCCGGCTGTCCGACATGTAAAGATTGAAAAGCGCCCGCACGATGTGGCCGGCCTCCCTGGTCATTTTCAGAACGCGTTCATGCCGGTAGAGGTTCGTTCTCAGAAAACGTTTGAGTTCCAGGTGCATTGCCCGCATCTCTTCGCTCATGGCGATCATCGGCGCGGGCGCAGCGCGGACCGCTTCGATATCGGCGGGGCACTCAGCGTCGATTCGCCGCTGGCTTGCGGTGATGACGTCATTGACCAGGGTATTGATCATGCGCCTGACCAGTTCATGAATCCTTCTTCGCTCGTTCAGTCCCGGCCACCGTTCGTTAACCTTTTCATACTCCCTGCAAAACAACGCGCATTCCCTTAACTGCTCCGTCGTTATCAGGCCCGCCCTCAGTCCGTCGTCCACGTCGTGATTGTTGTAGGCGATCTCGTCTGCAAGATTGGCGATCTGCGCTTCCAGGCCGGGCTGGCCCCCTTCCAGGAAGCGGCGGCCGAGCTCGCCCAGTCCGGCCGCATTGGCCCTGGAACAGTGCTTGAGTATCCCCTCCCTGGTTTCGTACATCAGGTTCAGGCCGGGGAAACCGGGATAGCGTTCCTCCAGCACATCCACGACCCGCAATGACTGGAAATTGTGTTCAAAACCTCCGTACTCGCGCATGCTGTCATTCAGAATTTCCTGGCCGGCGTGGCCGAAAGGGGTATGTCCCAGATCGTGGGCAAGGCATATGGCCTCGGTGAGATCCTCATTGAGCCTGAGCGCCCTGGCGATGGTCCGTCCGATCTGGGCGACCTCGATGGAATGCGTCAGTCGGGTGCGGAACATGTCACCCTCATGATTGACGAAGACCTGCGTCTTGTATTCGAGCCGCCGGAATGCGGCGCAGTGGATTATCCGATCGCGGTCGCGCTGATACTGGCCGCGGAACGATGGATTCTCCTCCCTGTAAATACGACCCCTGGAATATTCTTCTCTGGCAGCATAACTGGCCAGATCGGACATCAGGCGATCTCCTGTAACGTGGAAAACGTCTTGATCGTTGCCTCCAGTTTTTCGCGATCGTACCGGTCCGTGACGACGGCGTTGCCGATCCCCTCAAGGAGGACGAGAACCATCACGCCGTCCCTCGCCTTTTTGTCGACCGCCATGATCTCCAGCAGGCGTCCAGGCGACAGCGCTCCGGGCAGCCTCGACGGCAAATGCGCCCTGGCCAGCAGCCGGCTGATCCTTTCCACGTCTTCCCTGGATATCCAGCCGAGCCGGCAGGACAGGTCCGCCGCCATCAGGATGCCCACCGCCACCGCCTCCCCGTGCAGCCAGTCCTGGTAGCCCAGACCGGTTTCTATGGCGTGGCCAAACGTGTGGCCGAGATTGAGGATGGCCCGTGGGCCCGATTCCTTTTCATCCATGGCAACGACGTCCGCCTTGTTCCGGCAGGATCGTTCGATGGCATACACCAGGGTTTCATGTTCGCCCTTCAGCACGCCGTCCAGGTTCTGTTCCAGCCAGTCGAAGAACGCGCCGTCACGGATGAGTCCGTACTTGATGACCTCGGCAAGGCCGGCACGGAATTCCCGGGGGTCAAGGGTTGACAGGACCGAGACATCGGCGATGACCGCCAACGGCTGGTGAAAGGCCCCGATCATGTTCTTGCCGAGGGCATGATTCACGGCGGTTTTCCCGCCGACGGCGGAATCCACCTGGGCCAGGACGGTCGTCGGTACCTGGAGATAGCCGATGCCGCGCTGGTAACAGGCGGCCGTAAAACCGGTTACGTCACCCACCACGCCGCCGCCAAGGGCGACAAGCGTACTGCTGCGCCCGTAACGCTTTTCCAGGAGCCTCGTCACGATGGTGTTCACGGTGTCCAGCGTCTTGTATTTCTCGCCGTCCGGCAGGATGCAGGTATCGACGGAAAGGCCGTCAAGGCACGCCATCAGTCTGTCCAGGTACAAGGGCGCCACCGTCTGGTTGGTGACGATCATGACCTGCTTCGCGGGGATGTGGCTCCTGAACAACGCAGAATCGGCAAGCAGATTGTCGCCAATGCAGATCGGATACGACCTTTCACCCAGCTCAACGATTACCTTTCTCATTTCAGGATGTTGTGACTGCATATCTCGTCAACGACGTTCTCTACTGTATGGAAATCCGTATCCACAATCAAATCCGCGATTTCCTCGTACCGGCCCGCACGCGCCTCGAGAATCTCGACTGTTCTTTCCCGGGGATGTTCGGTGTCGAGCAGCGGCCTTTTCCTGTCCCTGCCGGTCCTCTTGAAAAGCTGGTCGGCACTCGCCTTGAGGTAAATCACGAACCCGCGCTCGCCGAGCATTTTCCTGTTTGCCGGATCAAGCACCACACCGCCGCCCGTGGCAAGTACGACGCCCGTGTGCCCCGTTAATTCTTCAAGCATCTGCTTCTCGCGCCTGCGGAACCCTTCTTCTCCCTCTATTTCGAAGATCACGGCGATGCTTACGCCGGTCCGCTTTTCGATCTCGCGGTCGCAATCAAAAAACCTGAGGTGCTTCCGTTTCGCAAGCCGCCGGCCGACGCTTGATTTGCCGGCCCCCATCGGCCCCACGAGAAAGATGTTATTGCGGTTTGTCATTGCCGCGATCACCTGGCTAGATGCGGGGACGGGCTACGCCACCCGTTTGGCGGGAAACCAGGATTCCGGGCCGCCACAAAAAGAAAAGGTGCGGCACAGGCCACACCCTGGAGGGATAACACCAAACGCTTCTGAAACGGCCCGCCGGCCTTATAACTTATATCCTGAGAGATTCTTTCAGGATCTTCGGGGTCACGAAGATCAGCAATTCGGTCTTGTCTTTTTCTTCCGAGGTGCGCTTGAACAGGAAGCCGATATAGGGCAGGTCGCCGAAGAACGGTATCCTGTCGGAAACGTAGTTCTCGGTCTGCGAATACACCCCGCCCAGGACCACGGTCTCGCCGTTATCGACGAGCACCTGGGTGCTGACGCTGCGCGTGTCGATGGGCGGCACGCCCAGCACGTCGGGAGAACCGCGCCGGTCCTGGTTGACCTGCAGATCCAGCAATATGCGGTCATCCGGCGTGATCTGCGGCGTGACCCGCAGGGCCAGCACCGCCTTCTTGAAAGAAACCGAGGTGGCGCCGCTCGAAGTGGCTTCCTGGTAGGGGATTTCCACGCCGGACTCGATCACCGCCTCGCTCTTGTCGGCGGTGATCACCCGCGGGCTGGCGATGTCCTCGCCACGGCCTTCCGCCAGGGCGGCGGACAACTCGAGCTGCAGGAGATAGGAACCGATGATGCCGTAGGCCAG
>CAZXGW010000076.1:0-7227 GCA_964640355.1 uncultured Enterobacteriaceae bacterium | reverse complement strand
GTTTTCCCCGGGCAGGGTTCACAATCGGTGGGTATGCTGGCGGCCATGGCGGACAGGTACCCGCAGGTACGTGAGACCTTTACCGAGGCGTCAGACGTGCTGGGTTATGACCTCTGGGAACTCGTGCAAAACGGGCCGGAGGAGGAACTCAATGCGACGGTCAAGACCCAACCGGCCCTCCTGGCCGCCAGTGTCGCCCTATGGCGCCTGTGGCAGGAGCAGGGTGGCTCCGTGCCGGCGCTGCTGGCCGGGCATAGCCTGGGAGAGTATTCCGCGCTGGTCTGCGCTGGCGCCTTGCGCCTCCCTGACGCGTTGGTGCTGGTGGCCGAGCGGGGCGCGTTGATGCAGTCTGCGGTTCCGGCGGGCCGCGGGAGCATGGCAGCCATCCTGGGCCTGGATATCAACGATGTGGCGGCAATCTGCGCGCGCGTCGCCAACGGCCAGGTCGTGGCCGTGGCCAATATCAATTCCCCTGGCCAGATCGTGATTGCCGGCCACACCGACGCCGTCCGGCGCGCCGTAGCAGCGGCACGAGAGGAGGGGGCCAGGCGCTCGGTCGTGCTGCCGGTCAGCGTTCCGTCCCACTGCGCGCTGATGCGAGACGCCGCCGCTCAATTTGCCGCCCGGGTTGAAGCCGTACCCGTATCCGTACCCACCATCCCGGTGATCCACAACGTGGATGTGACGAGCAAGGCTGATCCGGCGGCCATCCGGCAAGCCTTGGTGGAACAACTGTGCCAACCGGTGCGATGGGTGGAGACGATCGAGAAAATGGCGGCGAGGGAGATCCGCCGCTTCATCGAATGCGGCCCCGGCAAGGTCCTCACCGGGCTTGCCCGGCGCATTCACGGGGGGGCTGAAACATTCCCCCTCCATGATCCCGAATCGTTTCACGCAGCCCTGGCCGCCAGCGGGGCCGAGGCATGAGGCTCGAGGGGGAGGTTGCGCTGGTGACCGGCGCCAGTCGCGGCATCGGTCAGGCCATTGCCGACGCCCTGGGCCAAGCCGGTGCGTATGTCATCGGTACCGCGACCACGGAGGCCGGACGGGCACAAATCCGGGACCGGCTGCGTTTGCAAGATATAGCCGGTACAGCCTTTGTTCTCGACGTGTCCGACCCGGCGTCGGTCGAACGCCTCGACAAGGCGTTGAAATCGGCCGGCCGGGCGCCGACGATCCTGGTCAATAACGCCGGGATCGCGCGTGACAATGTGCTGATCCGCATGAAGGAAGAGGAATGGGAGCAGGTGATCAACACCAACCTGAATTCCATTTACCGGCTAACGAAACTCTGCCTGCGCGGCATGATGAAGGCACGCCATGGCCGGATTATCAACATCACGTCGGTCGTGGCCTGTTCAGGTAACCCCGGCCAGACCAACTACGCCGCCGCCAAGGCGGGGATTATCGGCTTTACCCGCGCCCTCGCGAGGGAAGTCGGCTCGAGGGGCGTCACCGTCAATGCTGTCGCGCCGGGATTTATCCTGACGGACATGACTCGGGCGCTGCCCGAAGCGCAGCAGCAGGCCCTGCTCAGGCAGATTGCCCTGAACCGATTCGGCGATGCCCGGGAAATCGCCTCGGTCGTCGTATTTCTGGCGTCACCGGGGGCATGTTACATCACCGGCGAAACCCTCCATGTCAACGGTGGCCTGTACATGGGATAATTTAATGTCAATTAACAAGAGATGATTATACGAAGCTGATAATAAGATAATTTTTTTATCCAGAAAACTTCCAAGTTGCAAGAGTTTACCATTTCACTTACCTTACTCACGCAATCGGTCAGGGACCGGAGAGGGAGGAGGAAAATTTCACCATGAGCAGTGTTGAAGAACGCGTAAAAAAAATAGTGGTAGAACAGCTGGGCGTTAAGGAAGAGGAAGTCACGAACGAGGCTTCGTTCGTCGACGATCTGGGGGCGGACTCACTGGACACGGTGGAGCTGGTCATGGCCCTGGAAGAGGAATTCAAGACGGAAATTCCCGATGAAGAAGCCGAGAAGATCACGACCGTGCAACAGGCGATTGATTACATCAACGCGAACATGGAATGAGCCTCCTCACTGAGCGAAAAGGCCGCTAATCACGCGGCCTTTTTCATTTATTCTTTATCGCAGGGCTGACGTTGAACAAGCGACGCGTGGTGGTCACGGGGCTGGGCATGGTCACACCGGTGGGCAATACCGTGGCCGAGGCCTGGGAAAACATAAAGAATGGTGCCAGCGGCATCGGCCTGATCACGCACTTTGACACGTCTGGCTACCCCGTGCGCATCGGCGGATCGATCAGGAATCTCGATGTTACCCGCTATATCCCCCCCAAGGACGTGAAAAAGATGGATCCGTTTATCCATTACGGCATGGCCGCCGGCAGCCAGGCCATCGAGGATGCCGGCCTGCAAATCACCGAGGCCAACGCGCACCGGGTGGGGGTGGCGATTGGATCCGGCATCGGCGGCCTGCCGGGCATCGAAAAGGGGACCCTGATGCTGCTCGAAGGCGGGCCGCGAAAGATCTCGCCTTTTTATGTGCCCAGCAACATCATCAACATGATCTCCGGCAACCTGTCCATCAAATACGGTGCCAGGGGACCGAATATCGCCATCGTCTCCGCCTGCTCAACGGGCACGCACAATATCGGCGATGCCGCCCGGCTGATTGAATACGGCGATGCTGACGTCATGATCGCCGGTGGGGCGGAGATGGCGACCTCACCCACGGGGCTCGCCGGCTTTGCCTCCGCCCGCGCCCTGTCAACCCGCAATGACGATCCGGAAGGGGCCAGCCGGCCCTGGGATCGGGACCGGGACGGATTCGTACTCAGCGACGGTGCGGGTGTGGTTGTGCTCGAAGAATACGAACATGCCAGGCGGCGGGGCGCTCCGATCTACGCCGAGGTGATCGGTTACGGGATGAGTGGTGACGCCTATCACATGACGGCCCCCTCCGAGGATGGCCAGGGGGCTATCAGCTGCATGGAAAATGCCCTGCGCAACGCCGGAATCAACCCCGAACAGGTAGACTATATCAACGCCCACGGGACTTCGACCCCGGCCGGTGACGTGGTGGAGTCCCGGGCCATTGAGCGCGTCTTCGGGGCACATGCCCGGCGACTCGCCATCAGCTCCACGAAATCCATGGTCGGCCACATGCTCGGTGCGGCGGGCGGGGTGGAGGCGATCTTCTCCATCCTGGCCATTCGTGACCAGGTCGCCCCGCCGACCATCAATCTCGAGCACCCGGATCCCGCGTGTACCCTCGACTACGTACCGAACATGGCGCGGGACATGACCATCGGCATCGTCCTGTCAAATTCATTCGGGTTTGGCGGAACCAACGGCACCCTCATCTTCAGGCGGCCGCCCTGAACTTCCACCCGATGATATAACTCAATGCACGCGGAATCAGGCGCCTCCATGACCCTGATCGACGGCCGGCCGGATGACTGCCTCCCGGTCCAGGATCGCGGCCTGCATTACGGGGACGGCCTGTTCGAGACGCTGGCGGCCCGGGACGGTCAGTTATTATGCTGGAAGGAACATTTCGCGCGCCTGGCCGCAGGCTGCGAGCGCCTGGGCATGGCGTGTCCGCCACAGGCCCTCCTGGAAGGTGAGGCACGTGAACTGGCCACCGGGAACGGGCGCTGCGTAGTGAAAATTATCCTGACCCGCGGCCAGGGGGGGAGGGGTTATCTCCCGCCAGAGCCCGCCCGGCCTGCCCGCATCGTGGCGCGTTATCCCTGGCCGGGTTGGCCCGAAGAATACCGGGCAGAAGGGGTCATTGTCCGGTATTGCCGGATACGGCTGGGCATAAACGCGAGCCTTGCCGGCCTCAAGCACCTGAACCGCCTTGAACAGGTCCTGGCCAGAAACGAGTGGCGGGACCCCGCAATCGCGGAAGGCCTGATGCAGGACACGCAGGACAACGTTATCGAGGGAACGATGAGCAACCTTTTTCTGATCAGCGGGCAAAAACTGCTGACCCCGGATCTCGATCAGTGCGGTGTGGCCGGAGTCATCCGCCACAGGATACTGACCGTCGCCCCCGCGCTCGGCCTCGAGACGGCGATCACCCTGGTCAGTCGGGATGATCTGTCTGCGGCCGATGAAATTTTTCTCTGCAACAGCGTGATCGGCATCTGGCCGATACGGCGCCTGGCTGACCGGGACTACCGTCCCGGCACCTGGACCGCGAGGATCCGGGAGACCCTGGCCAACGGAGGCATGATCGCGGAATGAAACAGACGGCTTTGATCCTGTTTCTGTTCCTCGGCGTGGCCGCCGTCGGGGCGGTCTGGTGGATCTGGCAGGACATGCAGAAACAGTTGCATGCGCCCTTGGCGCTGAAATCGGAATTGTTTTTCACCATTGAGCCCGGGATGACTCTGCAGAAGATCGGCGACGACCTTCACCGTCGGGGGGTTCTGCGCCAGCCGTATTACCTGCTCCTGGAAGCACGCCGCCAGGGCAAGGAGCGGCAGATCAAGGCGGGCGAGTACCGCCTTCTGCCCGGTACCACGCCGCTGGAAATGCTCGATCAGTTCGTTGCCGGAAAGGTCGTCCAGCATGCCCTGAAACTTCTGGAAGGCTGGACGTTTGCCCAGGTCATGGCGGCAGTGCAGGCGAACCAACACCTTAAGCACACTCTGCCAGAGGCGGACACCGAAACGCTCATGGCGGCCCTGGGGGCGCCCAGTGCTCACCCGGAAGGCCAGTTTTTTCCCGACACCTACCATTTCCCCGCCGGCACAACGGACCTGGCATTCCTCAGACGCGCGCGGGAACGAATGCAGGAGGTTCTTGCCGGGGAATGGCAATCCCGGGCGGAGGGATTGCCGTATCCATCGCCCTATGAAGCGCTGATCATGGCGTCCATCGTCGAAAAGGAAACGGGCCTGGCGGAGGAACGGGGCAAGATTGCCGGGGTATTGCTCCGACGCCTTGAGCGCAACATGAAACTCCAGGTCGATCCGACGGTGATCTATGCCCTGGGTGATGGCTTCGATGGTAACCTTCGGCGCGATGATCTGGACTTCGATTCCCCCTATAACACTTACCGTTATCCGGGGCTTCCACCGACACCGATAGCCATGCCCGGCCTGGAATCCCTGCGCGCGGCCCTCCATCCGGAAGCAGGTGATGCCCTGTACTTTGTCGCAAAAGGCGATGGCAGCCATCATTTTTCTGCCACCCTCAACGACCACAACTCGGCCGTGGCGCGTTATCAACGGGGAGAAAACGAGGGTGGTGACTGACCGGGCCCTGTTCATTTCACTTGAAGGCATCGAGGGCGCCGGCAAGAGCACCCACATGCCGTTTATTGCCGGCTTGCTGGCGCGTGCGGGTCGGGAGGTGGTCGTTACCCGGGAACCGGGGGGGACGCCGCTGGGTGAACAGATCCGCCGTCAACTGCTCCTCCCGGGAACAGCCGCCATCGGTGCGGAAACGGAATTACTGCTGATGTTCGCGGCGCGCAGGCAGCATCTGGATGACATCATCCGCCCGGCCCTGGCGGCGGGTAAAACCGTTCTCTGCGACCGGTTTACGGATTCGAGCTTCGCTTACCAGGGCGGGGGACGGGGAATTGCCGCGGACAGGATTGCCCGTCTGGCGGATTGGGTGCATCCCGATTTGAAGCCGCACCTGACCCTGCTGCTGGATGTGCCGGTGGCCCTGGGATTGTCCCGCACCAACCGCCGAAACCGTTCTGACCGGTTTGAATCCGAAACCGCCGATTTCTTCGAGAAGGTCCGCCTGGCCTACCTCGACATCGCGAAATCCGAACCCGATCGGGTCAAGGTGATTGATGCTTCGGCGGCCATGAACGAAGTGCAGGCGGCCATCGCAAACCTGCTCAAAGAGCAAGGGGTATGCTGAGCGTCTATCCTTGGCAGCAGCGCCAGTGGCAGCGGCTGCAGTCCTCCCGCCAGGAGGGGCGTTTGCACCATGCCCTGTTGCTCACCGGGGCAGGGGGTATCGGGCTCGATCATTTTGCCGATTGCCTCTCGGCCAGCCTGGTATGCGCCCGGCCGCGCGCCGATTGTTTCCCGTGCGGCGGGTGTAAATCCTGTCTCCTGCACAGGGGCGGGAACCACCCCGATATCAGGCGGCTGGCCCCCGAAGCGGAGGGCAAGCAAATCACGGTGCCCGTGATCCGCGAACTGATCGATTTCCTCAGCCTGAAGAGCCAGTACGGCCGTTACAAGATGGCAATCGTCAGTCCGGCGGACGCCATGAACCGCCATGCCGCCAATACCCTGCTCAAGACCCTGGAAGAGCCCCCGCCGGATTCCCTCCTCATGCTCCTTAGTCACCGCCCCGGTCTGCTGCCCGTTACGATCAGAAGCCGCTGCCAGCGCATCCATTTCCAGCCGGTCTTCGATGACGAGACCCTGGCCTGGCTCCGGCAGCGCCTCGGGACACCCCGGCATGCGGAACAACTGCTCGCCATGGCGGGCGGTGCACCGCTCGCCGCGCTCGAACTACATGAGACCGACGCCATCGGCCAGCGTGACGCACTGCTTGCAGACCTTGAATCCCTGCGGCGTCACGAAGGCGACCCGATCACGATTGCCGGACGCTGGAACGCGATGGGCCCAGGCCGCGCGCTGCGCCTGCTCATGCAGTTGATCTTCACCATGGCGGCCCTGAAATGCGGCGCGACGCCTGCGTTTACGCCGGATCCGGCCACCGACGCGCGCTTGCACGCACTGGCAAATGGGTTAGACTTACGCGTGCTGGTCGACGGCTATGAGCTGGCATTCAAAAACTACAGCCTGAGCGCTGGACAGATCAGTTACAACTCGCAGGGATTGCTGGAAGATTTTATTATTTACTGGCAACAACCTGAAAACGGAGGATAACCGATCATGAGCGTGCCCGGCGGGCGGGATCCGAGACAAGGCATCCTGTCACTCACGATCCGCGACAAGAGCGCCCTCTACGCTTCCTACATGCCGTTCATCAAGAACGGCGGCCTGTTTATACCCACCGCCAAACCCTACAATATCGGCGATGAAGTCTTCATGCTGTTGACATTGATGGACAGCAAGGAAAAGCTGCCCGTGGCCGGCCGGGTCGTGTGGATCACGCCGGTTGGGGCGCAGGGCAACAAAACCGCGGGCATTGGCGTCCAGTTCAGCGAACTCGACAAGGGGGCAACCCGCAACAAGATAGAAACCCACCTGGCCGGCGCCCTCTCCTCAGACCGCGCAACTCACACGATGT
>CAZXGW010000075.1:2017-7280 GCA_964640355.1 uncultured Enterobacteriaceae bacterium | reverse complement strand
ACCGGTTCGGCCGCGCGGACCGTGACGCTGAACCGCTCGTTCGGATCTTTCTCCTGTTCGAGGCGGTAAGGATTGTCCGGAAAAAGGCCGTCAAGGAACGCCGTTAACGCCGGCTCCAGGATCTTCATCGTCTGATCCGTGTTCGGCGCAATCAGGCGGTCATTGGCGAAAATCTGCACCTCGTTTCCGCTGAATTTCAGCGGACCGCCGAGCGATTCTTCCTGCTCCAGCAGCCGGCATGCCCGGAGCACGCGCCGGCAGACGACGGCCAGGCACTTCTGGATGTCTTCCGCGGGTTCCCGCTTGCTGTAATACACCATGCCGCGGCGGCCGCCGGTTTCGTCCACGGCGTAATTGCCTTCGTGCGCGACCAGCACGATGCCCGGGCCGTCATGCACGTGGCTGTAATCCGCAACGTCGATCAGGAGATGACCCAGGGCATCGCCCTGGATCCAGCGGTGGAATACCGGTATGAAATCGACCAGGCTGATCGTGTTTCCATCCCCGGCAAAAAACTTCATGCCGATCTTCTGCAAATCCATTTGAGCGCCTTGGTTACGCGACTGTCGGCTGTGGCTTGTCGGCCGGCGGCTTCCCGGCCGCCGCATTCTGCCGTTCGATCATCCGCAGGTTGCAGGCGTGGGCCGCCTCGATGAACAACTGCGCCTCCTCGACCAGGTGGTGGGCGTTATCCCGGTTGTAGTTTCGGTCCGTGTCGCGGTGACGCCGGAACAGGAATTCGGCGAACCTGCCGCCGGCGTACTTGTCCTGGAAGAGGCCGGTATCGTAAAAACGCCGCCGGAACTCGCTGACGATCTGGTCCGGATCGTCGGTGATATCGTGGAACTGGGTCCTGACCAGGCCTTTCGCCGCCGTCAGCATCGCCTTGTAGGCGCGTTCATCGGCCTTCCGCCAGGCGCTGTCATCAAAGGCGAGCTGCGCCTCGAAATACTCCCGTTCGGCGGCCTGCAGATCGAAATCGATCAGCGACACGACCTCGCCCGCGCACTCGCCGGTGCCGATATCGCTGACGGTAAACTCGCGCGGGTCGCGCCAGTCGGAATAGAAGCTGCGATCGAGTTCATAGGGCGGGACCGTGGCGAGCTTGTCCACGAGCGCCTTGAGCTCCTTCTTGCCGACGCGCGCGATGTAGTCCCGGAACCGCTCGGCACCCTGCCGTTCCTTCAGGTACTTGTCCGTGATCTGATCGATGAAGGCCGGCACCCGCTTCGAGGGAATCGCGCCGATGGTCAGGCCATAGGAGCCCGCGTTTTCCTCCCACTGTCCACCCAGGACCACCCGGAAATGCGGAACGGTGGTGCCGCCCACCTTGCGGCTCACGCCGTAGAAGCCGAGATCGGCAAGGTGGTGCTGGCTGCAGGAATTGAAACAGCCGCTGATCTTGATGTGCAGGCCCTGCACCGCGGAATCAAGGCTCTGGAAACGCGCACCGAGACGGTTATGCAGTTCGCCCGCCAGCCCGCGCGACGAGGCGATGCCGAGCTTGCAGGTATCCGTGCCGGGGCAGGCCACGATATCGACGATTGTCCCCGCCCCCGGTTCCGCCAGGCCGATGCGCTGAAGTTCCCGGTAAAGGTCGGGCAGGTCCGCCTCGCTGACCCAGCGCAGGACGATGTTCTGCTCCACCGTGGTGCGCGCGTTGCCGCCGCAAAAGCATCTCGCGATTTCGGCGAGCTGGCGCATCTGCCAGGAGGTGATATCCCCGAGCGGCAGGCTTACCGTGGCGACCGCGTAGCCGGCCTGTTTTTGCCGGTAAACATTGGTCGCGCGCCAGGCGTTAAACGATGCATCGCTGCCTTCCGCCGGGGCGGTGGACGGTGCCTTCAGCGGGGTTTCGCCGTAGGCCGGAAGTTCCTCAAGCCACGACGTCCACGCCTTGTCCGGCGGCAGGACCTGGCGTTCCTCGAGGACCATTTCCCGGAATTTTTCAATGCCGAGGTTTTCGACGAGAAACTTGATGCGCGCCCGGCCGCGGTTTCGCTTCTCACCGTGACGCGCGAAGATCCGGGCAATGGCCTGGCTCAGCGGCAGGATCTCCTCTTCCGGGACGAATTCATCAAACAGTTTCGCTGCATAGGGCACGGCGCCCAGGCCCCCGCCGACGTACATTTCAAATCCGCGCTTCTCCTCGCCGTTGACCTGCCGTGTCCGGGCGATGAACCCGAGATCGTGCATGGTCGTCAGGCCGCAGGCCTTGTGCTTGCACCCGGAAAAGGCGACCTTGAACTTGCGGCCGAAATCCTGGACATCCGGATGGCCCAGCAGGAAATACGCACACGCGCGGGCATAGGGGGTGACGTCAAACGTCTCGTCATGGCACACGCCGGCGATCGGGCAGGCGGTGACGTTGCGCACGGAGTTGCCGCAGGCCTCGCGGGTGGTGATGCCCACCGCCGCCAGCCGCCGCATCAGGTCCGGCGTATCGTCGATGTGCACGAAATGGAGCTGGATGTCCTGGCGCGTCGTCACGTGGCAGATGGCATCGGAATACTCCTCGGCCACGTCCGCCAGCACCTCCATCTGCTCCGGGTTGAGGCCGCCGAACGGGATCTTGATGCGCTGCATGCCCGGTGCATCCCACAGGGTTTCCGGGCCCTTGGTCAGGCCAGAGGGATAGGACAGGGTCCGTTGGGCAACGCCGTCATGGCGCTGGCCGTTGTCATAGCGCTGGCCGTAAATGCCCCGGCGCAGGCGGGTCTCGGCAAACAGCTTGTCGTCCACCTTGCCTGCGCGTTTGAGCAGGATCTGCGATTCGAAGATGTCGATTTCCTCGGCGAAGGCGGCTGGCATCCTGTCGGCCAGCCGTTCCTTCCATGACGGCGCCGGGAATTCCTGTCTGCTAGTCATTGATTCGCTGATATAAATGGAAAAGGGGGCAAAAGATAACAGTTAACGCTTATGCATAAAAGCACTGAATATTTCTATAGATATAATCTGCAGTAATTTCAATTGCGGGCTCAACCGGTCATAGTAACAGGAGTTGACCACACGTCGGGCCTGGCTTCAAGCCGACCTCACCGGCAGGGATGCCGGCGTCGAGCCTGCAGGGAGGTAATCACGGCGTGCCGGCGTGAGCCAGACCCACGGGACAGGTCACCCTGTTTCAGGCTGTCTATTCTACCTCCTCGACCGGCCTGTAGGCCGCCATCAGTTCCTGCTGGGTCCGCGCCGGCACCGGGTCATAGTGGCTGAAGTCGATCGTATAGGACCCCGCCCCGCCAGTAATGGATTTCAACTGGGTCTGGTAACTGCCGAGTTCGCTCAACGGCACCTGGCCGCTGATCCCGGACATGCCTCCGGGGTAGGTGGCCGTACTGGTGATGCGCCCGCGCTTGCCTGACAGATCCGCGGTGATATCGCCCATGCTGCTGCTCGGGACCGTGATGTTGATGTCGACGATGGGCTCCAGCACCACGGGGCGCGCCTTTTTGACGGCGTCGATGAAGGCCTTTTTCCCCGCCGCGACGAAGGCCACCTCCTTGGAGTCGACCGAGTGGTGCTTGCCGTCGTAAACGACGACCCGGAGATCCTGCAGCGGATAGCCGGCAATCACGCCCTCCTCGATGGCCTGGCGGATGCCTTTTTCCACGGCGGGGATGAACTGTTTCGGGATCACCCCGCCGACGACATCGTCGACGAATTCGTAGCCGGTGCCACGCGGCAGGGGTTCGATCCGCAGGTAGACCTCGCCGAACTGGCCGGCGCCGCCGGTCTGCTTCTTGTGCCGGTGGTGGCCTTCAGCCTTCACCGTGATGGTCTCGCGGTAGGCGATGCGCGGTGGCCGCGTCCCCACGTCCACGTTATAGGTCTGCTTCAGCTTCTCCAGAATGATGCGCAGGTGCAGTTCGCCCAGGCCGCGGATCACGGTCTCATTCAGGCTGGCGTGGTGTTCCACCCGGAAACTCGGGTCCTCGGCCTGGAGCTTGTGCAGCGTATCCGAGATCTTCTGTTCGTCGCCGCGGCTCTTGATCTCAATGGCCAGGCCGAACATGGGCGCGGGCAGGGCGGGGGGCCGCAGGTGGATGCGATCCTCGTCATGCGAATCGTGCAGCACCGCGTTGTAATGCATCTCTTCCACCTTCGCTACCGCGCAGATGTCGCCGGGGATGCCGGCGTCGATCTCGGTATGCTCCTTGCCCTGCAGCTTGAGCAGGTGAGCAACTTTGAACGGCTTGCGGGCGTCGCCGATATAAAGCTGGCTGTCCCTGGTGATCCTGCCCTGGTGGATGCGGAAGACACCCAGGCGGCCGACAAAGGGGTCGATGCTGACCTTGAACACGTGGGCGAGCGCATGGCGGTTGAGGTCCGGTTTGATCTCGAACGGTTCGGCGGCGTCGCCCTCCCCCGTGAGGAACTGCGGGGGATTTCCCTCGTTCGGGTTCGGCATCAGCCGGGCGAAGATTTCAAGCAGCTCCGCGATCCCGGCCCCGGTCACCGCCGAGGTGAAGCAGACCGGGACCAGGTGATCCTCGCGCAGGGCCTTCTCGAAGGGATCGTGCAATTGCTCCGGGCTGATCTCCTGGCCCTGCTCCAGGTAGAGTTCCATCAATTTTTCGTCCAGCTCGATGACCTGCTCGATGATTTGGGTATGCGCCTCCTCGATCGAGGAAAAGTCGGTCGCACCGCCACCGAGCCGGAAAAAGCAGTCCAGTACCTTGCCGCCCTTCTGCGCCGGCAGGTTAATCGGCAGACACTCCGGGCCGAAGGCCTCGCGGATCCGGGCGAGCAGGCCGGCGAGATCCACACCCTCGGCGTCGATCCGGTTGACGATGATGAGGCGGTCCAGCTTCCGCTCTTTTGCGACCTCCATCATCCGGCGCGTTATCATTTCGATCCCGGTCTGGGCGTTGATCACCACGGCGCAGGTATCCACCGCCGGCAGCACGGCCATGGCCCGGCCGATGAAATCAGGGTAGCCGGGAGTATCGATCAGGTTGATGTGCCCGCCGTGGTAATCCATGCTCACCACGGTTGTCTCGAGCGAATGCTGGTGTAATTTTTCCAGCGAATCGAAATCGCAAACCGTTGTGCCCTTGTCCACGGCGCCCATGGCGCCGATCACACCGGCCTTGTGCAGCAGGGCTTCCACCAGGGTGGTTTTCCCTGCCCCGCCTTGACCGACCAGGGCGATGTTCCGGATGTCTTCAGTGGTGTAATTGGCCATCTTTCCCCCTTTCTTGTTATGGCGACCCGCTCCGCGGGTCCGGGGCGGTCAATGCCCGCACTCCTAGGATAATGAACC
>CAZXGW010000075.1:0-1917 GCA_964640355.1 uncultured Enterobacteriaceae bacterium | reverse complement strand
GCCAGGTAGTCATGGGTGCGCATTTCGTGCAGGCGGCTGACGGTGCGCTGGAACATCCTGGCCAGGCGCTGGCCGGTGTACAGATCCTCGGGCCTTACCTCGGCGGCGGCGATCAGCTTGACGTTGCGGTCGTAGAACTCGTCCACCAGCGTCATGAACCGCCGGGCCCGGTCGTTGTCGCCCTCGTCCAAGGCCGGAATCCCTCCGATCAGGACCGTCTGGAACTGTCGGGCGATCTCGATGTAATCCGCCGGGCCGCGCGGCCCGTCGCAGATCGCATGGAAATCGAACCACACGACGCCGTCGGCGCAGCGGACGGTCCGGATCGGCCGCCCTTCGATCTCGAGCACGACATCCGCCTCGCCACTGTCCGGCGCGATGTGTTCGAAATTCTCGCGCAGCATCGCGCCGGCATTTTCATCCAGCGGGCAGTGATAAATCTCCGCGTGGTCGAGATACCGCAGGCGGTAATCGATGCCGGAATCGATCTCCACGACGTTGGTGTGCTGTTTGATCAGGTCGATCGCCGGCAGGAACCGGTCCCGCTGCAGGCCGCCCGCGTATAACCGGTCAGGAGACTCGTTGGAGGTCGTCACCAGCGTCACGCCACGGGTGAACAGGGCTTTCAGTAACCCGCCCAGCAGCATGGCGTCCGTGATGTCGGTCACGTGAAATTCGTCGAGGCACAACACCCGAATATCGGCCGCGATCCCGCCCGCGACTTTCGGCAGGGGATCCTCGACGTCCCTGTGCCGCCTGAGATCACGATGGATCGCCTGCATGAAGCGGTGAAAATGAATGCGGCGTTTCTCCGCCATCGGCAGGCAATCGTAAAAGGCGTCGACGAGGTAGGTCTTGCCGCGGCCGACCCCGCCCCAGAAATAGAGCCCCCGGATCGGCGGTCTTCCCCGGCCCGGGAGATGCCGCTGGATCCGTGTTACCAGCCTCCTGCTCTCAACAGAATCGTCGATCAATGTCTTGTACAGCGCCTGGGTATGGTGGACAGCCGCTTTCTGCGCCGGATCCTCGCTGATGTCTCCGCGCGCGAGATCCGCCTGGTATCGTTCCAGCGGCGTCACGGCGGGGAAACTCCTGCAAACAGGCGGAGAAAAATCAAAACGGTTATTATCCTTTTTGTTCCTGTCAGACCGGCGCGCAGAAACGGCGGCATGTGCACCTATTTATAACACGTGAATGATGCAGAATAGAACCGTGGTCCCGTCATGCTGGCAGCACTCGTTCTGATCTTCCTCATCATCCTGCTGTTCGGCCCGCAGCTCTGGGCGGGCCACGTCCTGAAACACTACAGCGTCCCTATCGAGGCCATGCCGGGCACGGGCGGGGAGCTGGCAGTGCACCTGCTGAAGCGCTACGGGATTGACGGCGTCAGGGTGGAACGGAGCGAACGGCAGGACGATCATTACAACCCGGAGGAACGGATCATCCGCCTCGCGGAAAACATTCACGACGGCAAATCGCTGACCGCCGTGGTGGTGACCGCGCACGAGGTCGGCCATGCCCTGCAGCACAAGTACGGTTACCGGCCGTTTTTCGTGCGCTGGCAGCTCGCGCGGTTCATCGCCTTTGCCGAAAAGATCGCCTCCCTGCTCCTCATCGCTTTTCCGTTCGCCGCCATGTTGACGCGGGTGCCGGTAATCGGGCTGTTTGTCCTGCTCTGCGGAATCGCCATCATGCTCCTGCCGGTGGTATTTCATCTCGTCACCCTGCCCGTGGAATGGGACGCGAGCTTCCGCCGGGCGCTGCCCCTGCTCATCGAGGGAGAATACATCCCGGAATCCGCCGTCCCGATCGCGAAAAAAATCCTGACCGCCGCCGCCCTCACCTATCTCGCCGCTTCGCTCGCCAGCGTGCTCAATTTTTACCGCTGGATCGCGATCCTGCGGCGTTAGGATAAGG
>CAZXGW010000074.1:0-7307 GCA_964640355.1 uncultured Enterobacteriaceae bacterium | reverse complement strand
TACTCGCCATGCAGTTCATTCTCAGCCCGGTTATCCGGCAGCTGATGCAGGCAAAACGCAACGGCGGGCGAGCCGCCGGTATCGTCAATCCGTCAGGTTAAACCGCGCATGCGCACGATACTGATACTGAATCCGAAGGGCGGGTGCGGCAAAAGCACACTCGCCACCAATATCGCCGGGTATTTCGCCCGGCAGGGCAGGCGGGTGGCCCTGGCCGACTGCGATGTCCAGGGATCGAGCAGCGACTGGCTCAGGGCGCGGCCCGGGCATCTTCCCAGGATCGCGTCCGCGCCGCTTGAAGACGGCAGGCTGCAGGTCCATAAAAACACGGAGATCCTGGTGATGGACTCCCCCGCCGGCGTGCACGAGCAGCGACTGATCAATATCACGAGGCCGGCGCAGACCGTCGTGATCCCGGTGCTGCCCTCGCCGCTGGACATACGCGCCGCCGAACGCTTCCTCGGGGAACTGATCGGACTCAGAAACAGGATTAACCGCAGGATGAAGATCGCGACGGTGGCAAACCGCGTGCGGGAAGACACGCTGGCGGCGGCGAAGCTGGAATACTACCTGGGCCGGCTCAGGCTGCCGGATGGCCGGCGCATTCCGTTCATGACGGTGCTGCGCGCCAGCCAGAATTACATCCATGCCGCGGAGGCCGGCAAGACCATTTTCGAACTCGCACCCGCGAGGACCTGCTACGATGTGGTCCAGTGGGAACCGCTGTTGCGCTGGCTGGACAGCCGGCAGAGTATTCCCTGAATCCGCAATGCCGGGCGGCGGTTAATCTCCTGTTCCGGGCATGCTTCACACGGACAAACCCCCCATGACCTTTACCATCACGCTCCGATCCGGTGGCGACCGCTTTACCGCGGAGAAGGGGGAAACCATCCTCGAGGCCGCGTTGCGCAACGGCCACGTGTTTCCCTACGGCTGCCGCAACGGATCCTGCGGCACCTGCAAGGGGCGGGTGATCGAGGGGGCCATCCGTTACCGGGCGTCGACCCTGACGGGTATCACTGAAGAAGAACGGCACGCCGGCCACGCCCTTTTCTGCCAGGCGCAGCCGGTATCAGATCTCGTCATCGAGGCGCGCGAGATAGCCGGCGTCGAGGATCTGGCCATCCGGAAGCTGCCCTGCCGCGTGGCCCGGATAGAACGGCTCAATGGGGAGGTGATCCGCCTGTTTCTCAAACTGCCCGCGTCGGAACGCCTGCAGTTTCTCGCGGGGCAGTACATCGATATCCTCCTGCCGAACGGGAAGCGGCGCTCCTATTCACTGGCCAACGCCCCGCATGACATGGCGTTCCTGGAACTCCATATCCGCCGCTACCACGGCGGCCTGTTCTCGGACCAGGCCTGTCATACGTTGCATGAAAAATCGCTGCTGCGCATCGAAGGACCCCTGGGCACCTTCTTTCTGCGGGAAGATTCGGCGCGGCCCATGATCATGGTGGCGGGCGGCACCGGCTTCGCTCCGGTCAAAAGCATGATCGAACACGCGCTGGCGAACAACCTGGAACGCCCGATATATCTCTACCGCGGCGCCCGCCGCCGCAGGGATTTATACCTCCACGAGCTGGCGGCGGAATGGGCGAGCGGTCATGACGCCATCCACTACGTCCCGGTGTTGTCAGAGCCGGAAACCGGCGACGGCTGGCGCGGCCGGACCGGTCTTGTGCATAAGGCCGTCCTTGCGGATTTTTCCGATCTCGACGGTTACGAGGTCTATACCTGCGGGCCGCCCGGCATGATCCGGGCCGTGCAAAACACGTTTCCAGAGAAGGGACTTGCAGAAGAGAATCTCTATGCCGATTCGTTCGAGATGGCGCCGCCCGCCTGATCCCGCGGCACAACAACCGGCCTAGACTACCTGGCGGGCCGCCTGGCAGGCGGCCTCCCTTTGCTCCGACTGTTCGAGCAGCCTGACCGAATCATGCCGGGCGATGGCCGTGGCCAGGGTGAGGCCCTGCCGGTAGCAAGACGCGGCGAGGGCCGTCTCGCCCTGCCCCTCCAGCAGGACGGCAAGCTCCCGGTAAGCCTCCGGGCTCGGCTCGATGCCGATGCTTTCCTCGAGGTAGGCCTTGGCCTTCCCCCAGAGCGAATTGCGCAGGCACAATCGTCCCAGGGTCAACAGCAAGACCGGGTCGCGGCCATGGCCGGCCAGCAGATCTTCTGTAAAGGCCAGTTGCCGGGCGCTGTCTTTCCCGGAGACGAATCCGTACAACCGGACGATTTCCCCGTCCCATCGTTTTTTCAACGCGCGCCGCAACAGGGGTTCGCAATCACCGGCGTCGCCGAACTTCAGCTTTTCCAGGGTATAGACGGCCAGCAGGTGGGGTTCGTTGCGCAGTGCCGCGGGGATGGTCCGCCAGGCCTGATCGAGTTTTTCCTGATCCTCTGTGTGTCCCGCATGTTCCAGTCGCCCGGCATAGGCCCGGAGCTTGATCGCCTGCAGGTTTTCGCCGGGCAGAAGCTGCGCCCGTTCCACGCCGGTCAGCACATCCAGGACACCGGACCAGGATTCGTTGTCCAGGCAGGCGTTGAGCAGCATCAGCGCAACCTGGTGCTGGTGCGGATATAGCTCGTGCAGGCGGTTGAGAGTGGCCAGCGCCTGCTCGGTCTGCTGCCGGGATAACTGGAGTTCCGCCTGGGTAAGACCTACGCTGATTTCATTGCCGGGATTCTCGAGCTGCGCCTGGCGCAGATAGCGATCCCGGCGTTCCAGCTTCCCCTGCTTGTGCGCCGCGCGCGCCGCCCCGAGATAATTGAGGAGGGGCACCCGGGCATAGGGCGCACCTTTTATCAGGGCATCTTCCGCCTTGCGCCAGTCGCCTTCAATCAGCGCGCGCCAGCCGGTGGCCAGGCAGTTTTCCGCGAGCCGTTGCCGCCGCTGCTGCCGCCACTGGGCCAGCCTGGACGGAACCTCGAGCACCTGCACGATCATGCGAATGCCCGCGTAAAGAACAAGGAAACCACCAGCCAGTACGATCACAAACAGGATGAGACTGATCTCCACGGTCCAGCCCGGGTAGCTGAATACGACATGACCCAGGCTTTTGCCGGCCATACCGGCCAGCGCGGCGGCGGCCAGCAGGGCCAGGAAGATGACAAGAAGGGTCCTCATGACGGGGGCGATTCGCCGGCGCGATCCGGCGGGCCTTCCTGTAACTCGCTGGCGCGGAGATAGGCCCTCAGGCTTTCAATCGAGGAGCTGATGTCGGGTAATTCCGGGTCGAGTTCGACCGAGGCCATGTGATCGAGGGTTTCCAGCACGTTCGCGACGCCGGTGTCCTGCGTGTCGAAATACCGGTTCAGCCAGTCTGTCAGCATGCCGAGGGAGGTTTTGAGATTTTCGGTGTCACGCCGCAGGATGGACAGGCGCGCGGATTCCAGTTCGATCCGCAGGTTCTGGTACAGGAAGTATTCCTGGTGCGGCAACAATAGCGTCTCGACAGGTCCGTCGTGGCGGGTGATGACCACCACGCTCTTGAGCTCGCCCCAGAACGACTTCCATAGGCCGCGCCATCCGGCATCGTTCTCTGCTGCACCGGCAGAGTTCCGTTCGCCGCCGCCCGCAACTTCGATGCCCGCCTTCAGCGGAAAACTTTCGAGCCGCTCGATCAGATCGGCCATGTAGAGCGCCATGCCGGTGATATCAATGGTGTTGACCGCGCGCAAACGGTTGATATCCGCAGTGAGCTGCGCCCGTACCGGGATGAGCCGCGGGTTGCCGAGGTCCCTGAGACGCAGCTCCGCAGCATCCATCGCGGCCAGCGCCGTTACCACGTCATGCTCCAGCAGCAACCGGTGCATGGCGATGATGAGCAGATACTCGATCTCCGCCAGGGCCCAGTCTTCATTGTTCGCAGGCCAGTCATCCCCGAGGGTCGCCATCTCGGTTTCGAGGCGGAACTGTTTTTCTTCCAGGGCCACAAGGCGTGATTCGAGATCCCCGAGGGTCGCCCGAAGCATCTCCGCCTGTCGGGCCGAAGCCTCGTGTACTGCGCGGGAGATCTGCCGCGTTTCTACGGCGGTTTGCCATAATACATAACCGCCAGCGGCAAGTGCGATCAGGAGCAGGGCGGCGCCTCCGGCCAGGTACAGGCGACGCTTTTTACCACTTGCCGGGACCGCGTCAGGTGTTCCTCGATCTTCCTTACTGCCGCCCGTTAAGGGCTGATCCGTGTGTTCAGTCATAGATCCCCGTTATCGACCGTGTCTACAAGGGTCTTCAATATACCCTCATCACTCGCCTCCGGGGCAAGTATCGGTGGTTTGTCGAACCCGAGCCGGCGGGTGAGGGACACCATGCGCTCGCCGATCACCACCAGCGTTGTCGAAAGCAACCGCTGCCGGTATTGCGCTTCCGTCAGATCGTAGAGATTTTGCAGTCCCTGCGTGCTCGTAATCACGATGACATCAGGCGCCGTTTCGGACCACAGCCTGTCGAGGGTCTCCGCATCGCAGCGGGGGGACGTGCGCCGGTATACTTCCGCATACTCCACGCGCGCGCCCCGCTTGCGCAGGGTACTGGCCAGCAGCTCCCGCCCGCCTTCGCCGCGGAAGATGATGATATTTTTATCGCGCACGGCGGCCTCCTGCAGGACCGGCAACTCTAGCAGGGCCTCGCTCCCCGCCTTGCCGCCAGCATAATGGACCTCTTCAAACCCGGAGCGCCTCAGTTGCGCGGCTGTCGCCGGCCCCACTGCCACGAGGACCAGGCGGCGCAATACCTCGCTCCTGCTATTCAGTAGATCCAGTGTCCACTGCACGGCATTGCGGCTGACGAAGATGCCGACGTGATACCGGTCCAGTCCGGCCAGCAGGCGGCGGGCGGCTGAAATGTCTTCCGGCGGCGCGATCCTTGTCACAGGCAGGCGCAGGGCCACCCCGCCGCACGCCTCTATCCTGGCACACAGGTTAGCGGCGAGCCCCTCAGGCCTCGTCACCAGGACCTTCTTGCCTTTCAACACGTCGGGTCGGACCAACGCAAGCGACTGACACATCAATGGAAAATGTGTCATAAGCATACCATGCAACCGCTTAAAGACAGATTTTCAGCATCAAAAAACGCGTTATAAGGGGGAAATGTTTTGCCGAGTGCCGATTATTCGCGGAGGGTGGTTTATGGTGTCATTGACACGATCGACCGTGCACAATCCGGTAAAAGAGCCATTTCCTCGCCGCCAGTCACATGGCCAGGACAGGTGGTCTCTGTACTGATCCTTGACAAAAAACCAAAGGGGTCGGTGACGAATGCAAATGATCCTCTGTTGTCACCGAACCCTTTTTGACTAATGTGACCCAGCCAGGGATATGTCAGTTCTATTCAAGTTAACAAGATCACAGTGCCGAAAGCGGTGCAACCAGAAGCAGCAAATAAAAGACAATAAGAACACTTCCTAGAATTCCTTTTATGAGTTCATCCGCTTCGACCTCTTCTTCAGGACTTGTGTCTCCCTGGTTTTCTGTTGTTAAAAGAGACTGGCTGTAGAAATTATTACTGGCATGTTCAGACGCATGTACCGGGGTTCCAGCCTCGTTCGACTTTGTTGTCGCACAACCGGAGGCCATTCCTATAACACATAATAAAATTCCAATAATTATTCGTTCCATATTTTCTTATTGCCGCAAAAATGCGTCATGTTCGATTCAGTGAAGATCCACGCTGATAAAACTCCCGGGAGAAATTAAAAGTACAAGGGCAAAAGCAGTCAGTATTCCCAACAACACATAGGCCGCCATTTTCGCTTCCTCCGTGTCGGCAGGCACTCCACCATCTACATTTGTTTGAGTATGCGTTGTTGCGTTGTAAAAATTACTTCCACCTTGTGCCGTAACGTGCGTTGGTGAACCACTGTCCGTAGGCTGTGTTGCTGCACATCCGGGGAATTGAATCCCGATCAAAATTATTAACAGACAGACTCCGATTTTTTTCAGACATCTCTTCATAAAACATCGCCCTTCTCTGCCAGGAAATCGTTGGAAAAGGGGTCTGACCCCTTTTGTCCCTTTTGACCCTGCCAAGAAATCATGATCATCTTTGCTGGAATATTAGGGGATTCTTGTTTGTTAACTACATACAGGATTCTTACAGATCGCTTACAGGCGTTTTACAGAAACTATAACGCCCTCTTTGGAGGGCGTTCTGGTGACACGCCTTGAGTATTCGCGTGGGCTTGCAAAATGCACTAGCAGTCAGGTTTAAATCATCGAGCTCCGGATGTGTTTCTTTATATCTTTCATGGTTTATCCAGCAGCAGGTATCCAAGACCCATGACAGCATCCTTGTCATTACCCAACAAATGGGGCCGGTGACGAATGCAAATTATTCTCACATGTCATCGACCTCTTTTTGCGGGATTAGCTTCCGTAGGATGTCGTCCGCCCCCTGGGCGAGCAATTTCTCCGCCAGCGCCAGCCCGACGGTTTCGCTTTCGTAAAGCGCGCCGCTTGCCTCGGCGGTGATAATCCCGCTTCCGTCGACATGCCCGACCAGGCCACGCACCGTGATCCGGTAGCCCGCCACCTCGGCATACGCGGCGAGCGGCAGGTGGCACCCGCCGTAGAGGCGCCGGCTGACGGCACGCTCGGCCGTGACTTCCACATGCGTCAATTCATCATCGAGCGGCTGCACGAGATCCAGGATCTCCTGATCTTCAACCCGGACTTCGATGCCCATTGCCCCCTGGCCGGGAGCCGGTAGCATCCGGTCCGTGCCGAGACACTCCTTGATTCGATCTTCGAGGTTAAGACGCCGGACACCGGCCGCCGCCAGGATCACGGCGTCGAACTCGCCCGCGTCCAGCCTCTTTAAGCGTGTGCCGACATTGCCACGCAAGTTGTGCACAATCAGGCCGGGACGCCAGGCCCGCAACTGGCACTGGCGGCGCAGGCTGGAGGTGCCAATGGACGCCGCCTCCGGCAGATCCTCAAGCCGATCAAAACGGTTGGAGATAAAGACATCCCGCGGATCATCGCGCTTCAAGATGACGGGCAGCGCGAGGCCGTCCGGCAACTGCACGGTGACATCCTTCATCGAATGCACGGCGATGTCCGCCCGCCGCTCCTGCAGCGCCTGTTCAAGCTCCTTGATGAACAGCCCCTTGCCGCCGGCGGCAGAAAGCGATTGATCGAGCAACCGGTCGCCCTGTGTGGTCATGCCGATGAGTTCGACCCGGAGGCCCGGATGACAATGGCATAACGCGTCACGGACATGGGACGCCTGCCACAGGGCCAGTGGGCTGTTCCGGGTGGCGATGCGCAAGTGCGGGGCGGTCATGGGATCAACACACTCCGGCATC
>CAZXGW010000073.1:4351-7318 GCA_964640355.1 uncultured Enterobacteriaceae bacterium | reverse complement strand
TCCTCAGTCCTTTTTTATCGTTCAACAGCTTGTAGAGCGCCGTCATGTCTTCTTCTCCGAGTCCCGCGTTTTCGGCGTTCGCGTAGATTTTTTCCACGGCGGCGAGCAGGGACAATCCGTTATCCGTCCGGTCTGTTTCCAGGGCCAGGCGCACGTCTTTCAGCATGTTCTTGACCGAAAATTGCGGCAGGAACTCCTTTTTCCTGAGGACGGGTTCCTTGTAGCCGGCGAGGCGGTTCCAGGCGGTATTGTTGTTCAGAACCGTGAAAAATGTATCGGCATCGATGCCTGCCCGCTCCGCGTAGGCAAAACTTTCGCACAATGCCTCAACCTGCATGGCGATGTTGAGATTCATGGCGAGTTTGGCTGCGCTGGCCCTGCCGACTTCACCCACGTGGATGCATTTCCCGGACAATTTTGCGAGCACCGGCTCCGCGCGCCGCACGTCGGCATCCTTCCCGCCCGTGTAGAAGATGATCTGCCTGTTGACGGCGGCAAGCTTGCTGCCGCCTATAGGCGCTTCGATGAAGCGCGCGCCGCGGCTTTCCACCCGCCGCATGAATTCAACGTTGCTTTCCGGTTTCACGGTGCTGCACTGGATGACGAGATGCCGCGCGTCCAGGTCGGGTCCCAGGCTGTCCAGCACCTCGGCTACGGCCCGATCATCTGTCACCAGGATCAGGAGGAATTCACTGTCGCGGACGGCGTCGGGGAGGGATGCCCTGAAGGCCGGGAAGGCGGGTTTCGGGGAGCGGTTCCAGGCGGCGGATAACAACCGGTCTTCATCCAGGTTGCGGGCAAGCGCTGCCCCCATGATGCCCAGCCCGAGAACGGCGACGCCGCCTTTCACCGCAGGTTCAGGCATTAAATTCGCCCCCGTGTACCGTTTTACCGTTTGGCGCGGCGGTCGGGTTTTCGTTCATGATTGCCATGGTCATGACAAAATCTACCTGCTGGTTGGGCTGTCGTTCCTGATAAGCATGAGGAAGATGGCGGACGAGAGGCCCGCGGCGCCGAATATCATGCACATCACCATGATCTGGTAGCGCGCGGCGATCAAGGGGTCCACGCCGGACAGGATCTGTCCGGTCATCATGCCCGGCAGCGAGACGAGGCCGACCGCGAACAGGGAATTGATGTTGGGAATGAGGGAGGCATTGAAGGCGATGTTGCGCGCCTTACGATAATCCGGGTTTATTTTCATTTCCGCCGAAAATCGTTCCGCCGACAGGCTGAGACTGTTCATCGCGTTGGCGAACACCATCCCCGCCAGGGGTATCATGTAATGGGGCAGATACCACGGGTGCAGGTTGAGCACGCCCTCCGTGATGATCGCCAGGACCACTCCACCGCCCAGCGCGATGGAACACAAGGCCTTGCCGTAGAGTTTTCCCCTTTGCCTGCTGATCGTGCCAAGCGCAATCCAGCTCGACGCAAAAATCATGATCGCCACTACGGCGGCGACGATCAGGGCGCTGTCGGATTTGAAGATATAGGCCAGCAGGTAACCGATGATTGAAAGCTGGACGAGCATGCGGGACAGCGCGTACAGGGCATTGAGATAATGCAGCGACCATCGCCAGAGGATCAATACGACGGCCAGCACCGGAAAAAAGCTCAACGTAAGGTTAACGAGGGAGATTGTCTGCACCATACTGTTCATAGATCAGCATCCTGTAAGGCATGAAAACGGAAGGTCCGACGGCCACGCGTTACGGAAATGATAAATACATTTTATGGCTATGGACAGGCGCCTGTATCGGCCCCGTTTTGCGTGATATCTTGACCGTCAATGAATCAGCCGGAATCAACTTTCCGCAGGCCGGCGGCGCCCGTCCCGCCGGGGTTTCTCGTGCACCCGGTACATTTCCTGGCGGCGGGATTCGGCGCAGGGTACGTGCCGAAATTACCGGGCACGGCCGGAACCGTGGTTGGGATATTGCTGTATGTTCCGATGCGGGAACTCGGGGTGGTGGCTTATCTTGGCGTTACCGCCGTTCTGTTTCTGGCCGGTACGTGGCTGTGCGGCAAGACGGCGCGGGACC
Organism: uncultured Enterobacteriaceae bacterium; assembly: GCA_964640355.1. Classification (GTDB taxonomy): domain Bacteria; phylum Pseudomonadota; class Gammaproteobacteria; order Eutrophobiales; family Eutrophobiaceae; genus CAZXGW01. The sequence goes on along the minus strand of CAZXGW010000073.1, from coordinate 5,273 downwards.
TGGGCGTGCATGATCACCCCGTGATCGTCTGTGACGAGATCGTCGGTTTCCTGGTGACCATGATTGCGGTGCCGCGCGGCTGGCCGTGGATCCTCGCGGGGTTTATCCTGTTTCGCCTGTTCGACATCTGGAAACCCTGGCCGATACGGTGGGTCGATCGCCGGATCAGTGGCGGTTTCGGCATCATGCTGGACGATGTCATCGCGGGGATTTACGGTTTGGCCGGGCTTCAACTGGCCGTCTATTTGTTATAAAGTCCGACCTGCAAAACGAAGAAAACCTGACAATCAATGACAAGATTCGGGGGCAAATCAGGGGGAGCGGGAATTTCTCTGCTGGCATCGGCGGCCATCGGCTTGCTGCTGGGTCCGGCAGGTGCTGGCGCCGATATTTACAAGTACGTCGATAAATACGGGCGGGTGACCTACACCGACAAACCGCTGAACGCCAGGCATACGCGTCTCGTCAAGACATGGAAGGGGTGGGTGGAACGCAAGGGCGCGGCGAATAACTGGCGGCAGCTGTCCGAGAACATGAAGAAGTTCTCGCCGACGATTGACTATGCTGCAACGCGTTATGAGTTGCCCAAAACCCTCCTGCATGCCGTCATCACGGCAGAGTCGGCCTATAACCCGGCCGCGGTGTCACATGCCGGTGCCGTCGGACTGATGCAGCTCATGCCGGAGACCGCCAGGCGTTACGGCGTGAAAAACCGCCTCGATCCCTATGAAAATATCCATGGCGGCACGCGTTACCTGCGGGATCTGCTGGTCATGTTTAATAACGATCTCGTGCTGGCGCTGGCGGCGTACAACGCCGGCGAGAACGCGGTGAAAAAATATGGCAACAAGGTGCCCCCCTACAGCGAGACCCGGACCTACGTCAACAGGGTGATGCAGTATTACAGGCGCTACCAGGAAAC
>CAZXGW010000073.1:0-4251 GCA_964640355.1 uncultured Enterobacteriaceae bacterium | reverse complement strand
ATTCATCCGTCACGCAGCCTTCCGAGGCCGGCTTTACCGTCTTGATGTACCGGTAGAGGGTGCCGCGGCTGGCCTTGTAGGGTGGCATCGTCCAGGCCTCGCGCCGCTTCCGCAGTTCCTCTTCGTCAAGGTCCACGGTGATCGTGTTTCTGGCGGCATCAATCGTGATCCGATCGCCGTTCCTGACGAGCGCGATCGGTCCGCCTTCCTGCGCCTCGGGCACAACGTGGCCGATGATGAAGCCGTGTGAGCCGCCCGAGAATCGGCCGTCAGTGATCATGGCGACATCGCCGCCGAGCCCGGCGCCCATGATGGCGGAAGTCGGCGTCAGCATCTCCGGCATGCCGGGCCCGCCCTTGGGGCCTTCGTAGCGGATCACGATGGCGTCGCCTTTACGTATCTGTTTTTTCTCCAGGGCCTCCAGCATGGCTTCCTCCGAGTCGAATACGCGGGCCGGCCCCGTGAAGGTCTCGCCCTCCTTGCCCGTGATCTTGGCGACGGCGCCGCCTGGCGCCAGGTTGCCTTTCAGGATACGGATGTGCCCGGTTTGCCTGAGGGGCCGATCCAGCGGCGCGATGATCTCCTGGCCGTCATCCAGGCCGGGTACGCCGGCGAGGTTTTCGGCAATGGTTTTACCGGTCACCGTCAGGCAGTCACCGTTGAAGAGGCCGTTGTCCAGCAGGTATTTCATGACCGCCGGTATGCCGCCGACGTTGTGCAGGTCCTCCATGACATACTGGCCGCTGGGTTTGAGATCGGCGAGACACGGGGTCCGATCGCTGATGCGCTGGAAGTCTTCCAGGGTCAGGGTCACGCCGACCGAGCGCGCCATCGCAATCAGGTGAATCACGGCGTTGGTGGAACCGCCGAGAACGATGACCAGCACCATGGCGTTTTCGAACGCCTCGCGCGTCATGATGTCGCGGGGCCGGATGTCCTTTTCCAGCAGGTACCGGATGGCCTGGCCCGCCTTCAGGCATTCCTCCTGCTTGGCCGGGTCCACGGCAGGTGTGGATGAACTGTAAGGCAGGGACATGCCCATCGCCTCGATGGCCGAGGCCATGGTATTGGCCGTGTACATCCCGCCGCAGGCCCCCGGGCCCGGGCAGGCCTTTCTGACGATTTCCTCCCTCGTCCCGTCGTCGATCTTTCCCGCAAGGAATTCACCGTAGCTCTGGAACGCCGAGATGATGTCGATCTTTTTGCCGTCGTGGTAACCGGGCTTGATCGTCCCGCCGTAGATCATCAGGGAAGGGCGGTTCAGCCGGCCCATGGCCATGATGCATCCCGGCATGTTCTTGTCACAGCCGGGGAGGGTGATATTCGCGTCATACCACTGGCTGGCCATGACCGTCTCGATGGAGTCGGCAATGAGATCACGGGACTGCAGTGAATAGCTCATCCCCTCGGTGCCCATGGAGATGCCGTCGCTGACGCCGATGGTATTGAAGCGCATCCCGATCAGTCCCGCGGCCTCGACGCCTTCCTTGACCCTGGCGGCGAGCTGCAGCAGATGCATGTTGCAGGTATTGCCTTCGAACCAGACGCTGGCAATTCCGACTTCCGGCCTGTCCATGTCTTTGCGCGTCAGGCCCGTGCCGTAGAGCATGGCCTGGGAAGCGCCCTGGGATTTGGGCTGGGTGATGCGCGCACTGTAGCGGTTCAGGCGATCAGTCATGGGAAGTTTCCGCGGATTTGGTCAAGCCCTGAAAAGGTGCGATAGAATACAGGAGATTCGCAGGGAAGTCAGTTCAACCGCAGTTTCCTGTAACGGGAAATACCATGATAAAACTTCCGCCAGGCCTCCTGGAAGATTTCGCCGGTTTGATCGCCATACCCACGATCAGCAGTATTGATCCCGCACGGGACATGAGCAACCGGGAGGCCATCGATCTGCTGGCCAACAGGCTCGACGATCTGGGATTTTGCGTGGAAACCATGCCGGTGGCCGATGACCCCGTGAAGCTGAACCTGATCGCGCGCCTGGGTGAAGGGGAGAACGGCTTGGTATTGTCCGGGCACATCGATACCGTGCCTTACGATCCCTCGGCCTGGACGCAGGATCCCTTCGTGCTGACGGAAAAGGATGAGCGGCTCTATGGTCTCGGTGCCGCGGACATGAAGTGCTTTTTCCCCCTGGTCATCGAGGTCGTGCGGCAGCTTGAACTTAAATCGCCTAGGCAGCCCCTGTACGTTCTGGCCACGGCCGACGAGGAGAGCACCATGGAAGGCGCCCGCCGACTGGCGGGTTCCGGCAGGACGCTGGGCCGGCACGCACTGATCGGTGAGCCGACGGGCCTTGTGCCGGCGCGCATGCACAAGGGCATTATCATGGAAGCGATCAGGCTGTCCGGACGCGCCGGTCATTCCAGCGATCCATCGCTTGGCATCAGCGCCCTCGAGGGCATGCACGCCGTGATCGGTGCGCTGATGGAATGGCGGGACGAATTGCAGTCCCGTTACCGGAACGACCGGTTCAGTGTGCCGTATCCCACCCTGAATTTCGGCAGCATTCACGGCGGTGATAATCCCAACCGAATTTGCGCGGAGTGTGTCCTGACCATCGACCTGCGCCTTCTGCCGGAAATGGAATTTGACCGCGTGCGATCGGAACTGCATTCCCGCGTCGGCCGGGCCATAGAAGGCTCAGGCCTGGTCCTGAGCTGCAACGCCCTGTTCAACGCGATTCCCGGGATGCAAACCGACGGCGATGCCGAAATTGTCAGGCTCGTCGAAAAATTGTCCGGCCGCGCTGCGGGGACCGTCGCCTTCGGCACGGAGGGCACCTACCTGAATGCCATGGGCATGGAAACGGTCATACTGGGTCCAGGTAATATTGAACAGGCACACCAGGCCGACGAATTCATCCCCATGGAACATCTCCCGCCGATGATGGATATACTGTCACGCACCATCAGGCATTTCTGCCTGGAGGGCCGCTAGCGTGTCAACCAGGACAACGGAGTTCGTTCAGTGGTTCCGCGCCGCTGCCCCTTACATCCACGCGCACCGCGGCAGGACCTTCGTTCTTCATCTCGGCGGAGAACTGGTGGAGGATGCCACCTTCCCCCACCTCATTCACGACATCGCCCTGCTCAACAGCCTGCGCGCCCGGCTGGTGATCTGTTTCGGGGCCAGGCCCCAGGTGGAAAACCTGTTGAGCCGGCAGGGCATCACGCCGGTGTTCGTCAGCGGCCTGCGCGTAACCGACGTGACAGCACTGCCCTGGGTCAAGCAGGCGGTCGGTGCCGTCAGGATACAGATTGAAGCGGCGTTATCCATGGGCCTGCCCAATTCACCGATGGCCGGTGCCGGGATCAGGGTCTCGTCCGGCAACTTCGTGACGGCGAAGCCCGCCGGCGTGATCGACGGGATTGATCTCGGATTCACCGGCACGGTACGCCGTATCGATGCGGACTTGATCCGTGACAATCTCGAGAACCACGAGATTGTGCTCGTCCCGCCGCTCGGCTATTCACCCACCGGCGAGGTGTTCAACCTGAGCTCTGTGGAAGTGGCCACACGCGTTTCGATCAGCCTGCAGGCCGACAAGCTGCTGTTTTTGACGGCGGGCAATGGCTTCAGGGATCGGCAGGGTAACCTCATCCAGCACATGACGCAGGCCGAGGCCGGGGCGATGCTGGGGGAAGGGGAGCTGAATGACGAAGTGTCCCGCTTGTTGCTGGCGCACGGCGTGGAGGCGTGCCGGAAAGGCGTTGCGCGGATCCATTTTATCGACCAGGCGGTGGACGGTAACCTGCTGCTCGAGCTGTTCAGCCGCGACGGCGCCGGTACTCTCCTGAGCAAAAATCCGTTTGACGAGATTTGCCCCGCCACCTTTGACGATATCGGCGGCATACTGGAACTCGTCCGGCCGCTCGAGGAAAAGGGCATCCTGGTGGCCCGTTCGCGTGAAAAGCTGGAGCGGGAAATCGGCGATTACCTCGTTTTGAAACGCGATGGTGCGGTCATCGCCTGCGCTGCCCTCCACGTCTATCCGGGAGATTCCGCCGCCGAACTGGCGTGCCTCGTGGTCAGGGAGGAATACCAGAAGCAGGCGAAAGGCAGGGAGTTGTACCTGGCAACGGAAAAGGCCGCCCTGGACAAGGGGGTGAGGAAACTGTTCGTCCTGACAACCCATGCCGCGCACTGGTTCCTGGAGCAGGGGTTTGTCGAGACCGGCGTCGATGATCTGCCCGTGGCGCGCAAGGAGCTTTACAACTACCAGCGCAATTCAAAAATCCTGATCAA
>CAZXGW010000072.1:2226-7422 GCA_964640355.1 uncultured Enterobacteriaceae bacterium | reverse complement strand
CCGCTCATCCATGATCATCGCCATCAGCATTGCCGCCATACTGTTTTACCTGCTTGCGGCGCTGATTCTGTATCGCAGCCTGTTTCAAAGGCAGGCTGAGGAAGCCGGCCTGCGGAAAAGCCGGTTTCTCGTGCCGGGCGTTATTGCGGTCGCCCTGCATGGCATCGTGCTTTACCAGAACGTTTTCACCACGGTCGGACTCAACCTGGGATTCTACAATGCCCTGTCACTGATGAGCTGGGTGGTGGCCCTCATTGTCATCCTGGCCGCGTTCGCCCGGCCGCTGGAGAACCTCGCCGTTGTCATCTTCCCGCTGACCGCGATCGCCCTTGCGCTCGAGATCATGTTCCAGAGCACCCGGATCCTGCCGGACACGGCCCCGGCGGGATTGCTGGTCCACGTCCTGCTCTCGATCTGCGCTTACAGCCTGCTGACCATCGCGGCGCTGCAGGCCGCGCTGCTCGCCCTCCAGGACCGGCAGATTAGCCACAAACGCCCGTCGATCATCATGCAACTGCCGCCCCTGCAGATCATGGAAGACCTGATGATACAGATCATCGCCATCGGGTTCTTCCTGCTCAGCCTGAGCCTGGTCACCGGCCTGATGTTTCTGCAGGATATTTTTTCCCAGCACCTGGCGCACAAGGCCGCCTTTTCCACGCTGGCCTGGGTCATCTTCGGCATCCTGCTGTGGGGCCGCTGGAGCCGGGGCTGGCGGGGCAGAACGGCGATACTCTGGACCATCGGCGGGTTCATCTCGCTGTTGCTGGCCTACTTCGGATCCAAGCTGGTACTCGAGCTCATCCTGCACCGGGTTTAGCGGTGAGCGGCCGCTCCGGCTACTTGACAGCGACCCGCGCGCATCACTGAAAATGTAATCCCATCCTGATCGAGGTATACATCGTGGAAGATATCCCCTTATCGGTGCTGTTCAGTGCACTGGCCCTGCTGATCCTGCTGTCCGCGTTTTTCTCCAGTTCTGAAACCGGGATGATGGCGATGAACCGCTACCGCCTGCGCCATCTCGTCAAGGACAAGCACCGCGGGGCCATCCTGGTCAACGCCCTGCTGGAGCGGCCCGATCGCCTCATCGGCCTGATCCTGCTCGGCAACAACCTCGTGAACATCGTCGCCGCCTCCCTCGCCACCGCCATCGCCATACGCCTCATCGGCGAACTGGGCTACGCCATCGCGCCGCTGCTGCTGACTCCGATCATCCTCATTTTTGCGGAAACGGCGCCCAAGACCTACGCCGCGATCCGGCCGGAAAAAATTGCCTTCCCGGCGTCCTACGTGCTTACCCCGCTGCTGAAGGCCTGCTATCCCATCGTGTACCTCATCAACAAGTTGAGCAACGGCCTGATGCTGGTTTTGGGCATCAACCCGGAGGAGAGGGAGGACGCGCCGTTGACCCGGGAGGAGTTCAGGACAGTCGTGCGCGAAGCGGGGACAATGATCCCCAAGCGGCATCAGCGCATGCTGCTCAGCATCCTCGATCTCGAGAACGAAACCGTCGCCGACATCATGGTGCCGCGGAACGAACTGGTGGGCATCGATCTGAATGACCCGCCGGGCGACATCATCGACCAGTTGACCCACTTCCAGCACACCCGCCTCATCGTCTATCGCGACAACATCGACAACATCATCGGCATGCTGCACGTCCGCCGGGTCCCGCGCGTCCTCATAAACAGAAATGAATTCAACCCGGACGATCTCGTCAACATTACCACCGAGCCCTACTACGTCCCCGAGAGCACGCCATTGCACACCCAGCTGATCAACTTCCAGCGGCTGAAACGGCGCACCGGACTCGTGGTGGATGAATACGGCGTCATCCAGGGCATGGTCACCCTGGAAGACATCCTGGAAGAGATCGTCGGGGAATACACCACCGACATGCAGGCCTTCAACCAGGACATCCATCCCCAGCAGGACGGCTCCTATATCATCGACGGCAGCACCAACCTGCGCGAGATCAACAGGCAGCTCCGCTGGCAGCTTCCGACCGGGGGCGCCAGGACGCTGAACGGCCTGCTCCTGGACCAGCTCGAGAGCATCCCCGAGGCCGGGACCAGCCTGCGCATCGGCAATTACATGATAGAAATCACCCAGGTCACCGACAATGCCGTGAAGACGGCGCGTGTGATCCGCGGGAAAAAAGGCCCGGCCAGGCAGGACTGAACACCGGGAACGCTATATCTGCTCGAGGGCCTCGGGCAGTCGATTGACGACGGAAATGGTCATCCCACCGATACCCCCGCGCGGGCTGTTCGACCGCGGCACGATGGCCCGCCGGAAGCCGTGCTTGGCTGCTTCCTGCAGGCGCTCCGGGCCGTTCAGGATCGGCCTGATCTCACCGGCCAGACCGACTTCACCGAACACCACCAGGCCCTCTGGCAGCGGTGCATTCTTCAGGCTGGAGATCACGGCCAGGATCAGGGCGAGATCCGCGGCCGTTTCATTGATCCTGACCCCGCCGACCACGTTGATGAACACGTCCTGGTCATAGGTGGCAATCCCGGCGTGCCGGTGCAGCACGGCCAGCAGCATGGCCAGCCGGTTCTGATCCAGGCCGACCGCCACGCGCCTCGGGCTGGGCAGGCGCGACCCGTCCACCAGGGCCTGCACTTCCACCAGCAACGGCCGCGTACCTTCGCGCGTGACCGTGACCACGCTGCCGGGCACCGGTTCGTCATGGCGGGACAGGAAGATCGCGGAAGGATTGCTCACTTCCCGCAGCCCCCGGTCCGTCATGGCAAACACGCCGAGCTCATTCACCGCGCCATAGCGGTTTTTCACGGCGCGGATCGCGCGGTAGCGGCTGTTGCCGTCCCCCTCGAAATACAGCACCGTGTCCACCATGTGTTCGAGCACGCGCGGCCCGGCAAGCGCGCCCTCCTTGGTCACGTGCCCGATCAGCAGCATCGCCGTGCCGGTGTGCTTGGCAAAGCGCACCAGTTGCGCGGCACATTCCCGGACCTGGCCCACGGCGCCCGGGGCGGACTGCAGCAGTTCGGTATACACCGTCTGGATGGAATCCACGACCAGCACGGCCGGTTTTTCCCGCGCCGCGATATCCAGGATCCGCTCCAGGTTGTTCTCGGTCAAAAGGCGCAACCGTTCCAGGGCCAGTCCCAGCCGGCGGGCGCGCAGGCCGATCTGCCGGGCGGATTCCTCACCGGAAACATACAGGGTGTTCGCACCGTTGGCCGTGCCGATCTGAGAGAGTACCTGCAGCAGCAGGGTGGACTTGCCGATCCCCGGATCGCCGCCAAGCAGAATCACCGAGCCGGTGACCAGGCCGCCGCCGAGGGCGCGGTCGAGTTCCACCATTCCCGAGGACACCCGCGGCGACTGCATGGCGTCGATCGCATCCAGGGTGCAGACTTCCGCCGGGGCGCCCTGGTAGTCACGGAACCGCGCCTGCCGGGACACGGGCGTGGTCTGCGTAGCCACCACCTCGACCAGTGTGTTCCAGGACTGGCAATCCGGGCACTGGCCGGTCCACTTGGGGGCGGTCGCCCCGCACTCATTGCATTGATACTGGGTCCTGACCTTCGCCATGTTCCATGAATCTCAGACGTTTATGCACTGCGCACAGAAGGGCATAGGGAATCGTGCCGGCGCGGCGCGCGATCGCCTCGACCGGGAGGCCGTCACCCCACAATACGACCGGGTCGCCGACGTGCACCTCCGGCAGTCCGCGCAGATCGGCAATCAGCATGTCCATCGAGGCCCGGCCGATGAGGGGCGCGCGCCGGCCGTTAACGAGAACCGGCGTGCCGGAGGGGGCATGGCGCGGATAACCGTCCGCATAGCCCGCCGCGACGATGCCAACCGGCATCGCTTCCGGGCAATGCCAGGTGGCGCCGTAACCCACTGGCGCCCCGGCGGGCAGGCGCTTGACGGCGATCAGTTGCGAGGCCAGGGTCATGACCGGCTTGAGCCCCAGGTCCACGCCCACACTGTCATCCATCGGCGAGACGCCGTACAGCATCAGGCCCGGCCGCACCCAGTCGGCATGGCTCTCGGGGAAGGCGAGGATCGCGGCCGAGTTGGCGATGGATCGCTCCCCCGCATAGCCGCCGCAGACGGCAGCAAAACAGGCAAGCTGGGTGCGGGTCATGGGATTGTCCGGTTCGCTTGCGGCGGCCAGGTGCGTCATCAGGCCTATGCCCGGCGCCACGGCCCGGCAGGCCTCAAGCCGCCGCCAGGCATCTCCCACCCGTTCGGGTAAAATCCCAAGGCGGTGCATGCCGGAATCGACCTTGAGCCAGACGCGGATGGCCTGTTGGATGCTGGCACGTTCCAGCATGCCCACCTGCGTGGTGTCATGCACGACGATGTCCAGTTCAAGCCGCGCGATCTCGTCGATCTCCGAAGCACAATAGGGACCTTCCAGCAGCAGGACGGGCTGACGGATGCCCGCTTCCCTGAGCTCCTTCGCTTCTTCCAGGCAGGCCACGCCGAAACCATCCGCCGCGGCCAGGGTCCTGGCCACGCGCGTCAGGCCGTGGCCGTAGCCGTCCGCCTTGACGACTGCCATGATTTTACGGCCGGGGGCGAGGTGACGGACGCGGGCGAGATTATGACGCAGGGCGGACAGGTTGATGACAACCCTTGCCGGCCGGCTCATTCATCGTATCCCAGCATGTAGGGTTTTTCTTCGATGTAATTTTCAAACCGGGTGTACTGGCCGAGGAACGTCAGGGGCACCGTGCCCGTCGGTCCGTTCCGCTGCTTGGCGATGATGATCTCCGCCTTGCCCTTGTCCTCGGTGTCCTCGTGGTACACCTCGTCGCGGTAGATGAAGACGATGACATCCGCGTCCTGCTCAATGGCACCGCTCTCGCGCAGGTCCGACATGAGCGGGCGTTTGTTCGGCCGCTGCTCGAGGCTCCTGTTCAGTTGCGACAGTGCGATCACGGGCACGGCGAGTTCCCGCGCCATGGACTTGAGGGAACGGGAGATCTCGGAGATCTCCGTGGCGCGGTTTTCCGTCGTGCCGGGCACCTGCATGAGCTGCAGGTAATCGACGATGATCAGATCCAGGCCGTGTTCCCTGGCGATCCGGCGGCAGCGCGCCCGGAGGTCGGCCGGTGTCAGGGCCGGCGTATCGTCGATGAACATCCTGGCGTCCTTCAGGATCTCGACCGCCGAGGTCAGTCTCGGCCAGTCCTCATCCTGCAGCTT
>CAZXGW010000072.1:0-2126 GCA_964640355.1 uncultured Enterobacteriaceae bacterium | reverse complement strand
GTCCTTGTGATACAGCTCGTCCACCCGGTCCAGGGCCTTGACCAAAAGGTCTTTTATGGGGCGGTAGTTTTTGCGGCCCCTGGCCTCCTGCTCGGCGATATTGAAGATGAGCTGCTCGGCGTAATTCAGTATCTCGTCGCTGTCCCGCCCGTGCGGATTGAACACGGTCTCGCTGATGTTGTTGGTCACGCGGATCAGTTGCCTGAGGACGGAACGCTTGCGGACGATATCCGCGTACGCGGTGATATTGCCGGCCCCCGTGGTGTTTTCGGCGAGCGCGGCGAGATAAGAGAGACCGCCGGCGTCCTCGAGCTGCTGATGGCTGTCCAGCCACTCCGCCACGGTAACGACGTCGCAGGGTTTGCCTTCGCCATCGAGCGAGGTGATGGCCTCGAAGATGATGCGATGATCCTTGCGGTAGAAGTCTTCAGCGTGGACGTGCCCGGCAATCTTCTCCCAGACGCTGTGATCCAGCAGGATGCCGCCGAGTACGGCCATTTCGGCCTCGATGGAATGCGGGGGTATTTTGAGAGACGCTGTTTCCTTATCCCTGCTGCCGGGTGTCTGGACGATGTCCTGCATTCACTCCCCCTGCTGAAGACTGCCCTGGTCGAGGAGACAACCGCCCGGGTTGTCCTGGTACATCAACCGCCTGGCCGGAACGGAATTGGAAAAACGGGTACCGCACTTGCCGGGGTAAATCACTCCGAACCGGCCGCGATTACTCTTCCTCGGCGACAATTGTCAACCTGATCGTCGCTTCCACATCGGCGTGCAACTGCACCTGCACAGCGTATTCGCCCGTCGCCCGGAAGGGGCCACCCGGCAGGCGGATTTCGTGCTTGGCCAGTTCGACTCCCGCCAGGGTCACGGCTTCAGCGATATCCGTAGTGCCGACGGATCCGAAAAGTTTGTCTTCGCCCGCAGTCTTCCTGGCAATGGTGACAGCCAGGTCATTGAGTTTCTCGGCTCGCGCCCTGGCCTGCTCGAGGGCTTCCGCCTGGACCCTTTCCAGTTCCGCCCGCTTCGCCTCGAACTTCTGCACATTTTCCGGCGTCGCCGGAACCGCCTTGCCGCCGGGGATCAGGTAATTGCGTCCATAACCCGCCTTGACCTTGACCGTGTCGCCCAGGTCGCCCAGCCTGTGAATCTTTTCAAGCAAAATGACTTCCATCGAAAATCCGCCTCCTGAAATTGTGTGGACTATGATAAAGCGTCAACTAACGATTGTCATTCCGGTTGATCACGGCGCGCGGCATGCGCAAGGAATCGATCATTCCGTAGCACGCAAGCAGCAGGATGATCTGTGGAAAGATGAGCAGAAACACATACATTCCGGCCAGCCAGGCCGGTGAGAGCTTTCTGGCCGCCGCCAGCCGGTGTGCCGCCGCGAGTCCCTGAAACAAATACAGGAATATCAGCAGTATGAAGAAATCCATCGCCGGCGATCCGGGATTCCCCCGGCCCGCCACCACCAGTATGACGCTGAGCAATACAGCCGGCAGCAGGGCGCGGGGCAGTCTCAGGGCATGAAACTCCCGCCTGAAGCCGCCGGGATTGAACAGGACGGCCTGCCACCAGCGCGCGACCAGGAGGGTGATCACCAGGCTGACGGCCAGGCCCGCCGCAACCAGGGCATTCATGAATGAGGCGGCCGTGGCCACCTGTCCGAGATACCGGTCTCCCTGGCCGGGCGGCAGGGCCTGTGCAAGCCAGGCGCGCAGCCAGTCGGCCCACCACCCGGCCGGATCATCCACAGCGATATGCATGACGGCGATAAAAACCGCGCCGAACAACCCGGCGGCCAGGAGCAACTGGCCCTGCGACGCCGTCACGCGCAGGACAGCGGCGCATAACCACAACGGCAGCCATACGCCCACGGCAAACGCGATGGCGATCTGGGGATTGAGGCGCACCGCGAGAGCAATGGCGGCGACCACCACCAGGCTGCCGGCAATGACCTGGATCCCGGTCATCGCCCCCTGTCTCAGCGTGACCAGGCCGGGGGCAATACCGCTCAACAGGTAGGAAAACAGGGGCACCAGCAGCGCCAGCACCGTCAGCGCGCTGGTAACCACGATGGCCTGGAGTCTTCCCCGCAAGATGTAATTGCCGAGCGCGCGCAT
>CAZXGW010000071.1:0-7458 GCA_964640355.1 uncultured Enterobacteriaceae bacterium | reverse complement strand
TATGCCGGTTTAATAAATTTTACTGGCACGCTGTCCCGATGTCCACGCACTTGAGTAAAGGGGTCAGAGCCCTTTTCAAAGGAAAAGGGCTCTGACCCCTTTATTACTCAGGCGGCCCGGACGCGGCCGGCCATGCCACAGGGAATCAGGGCGGGCGGGCGGTTGCGACTGACCACGACGAGATGATTCGGCGGCACCGCCTCCCAGCCCGGCTGTTCGGACAATTTCTCGGAGCTGACCAGCACGGCCTCGCTGCCTTCATCGTCCGCCTCGCACTGCTCATACAACTGCCCCCGGAAATAATAGAGTGTCTCGGGTGCGTGCTGGGGATCGTTGGAATAACGCGAGATCACGGCAGAATGGCCGTCTGCCACGGCCACGTTCAGATAACTGGGGCTACCGCCGTACAGGTTGGCGAGGGTGACCACCCGCTGGGTGGCATTGTCGAGCGCCACCGCCAGGTCCGGGGTTTCCGTCCCCTGTTTCACCAGTTCATCGATGACCACCGCAAAGAAATGTTCGGAATCGGTGCTGCCATAAACGTTGCCGTAGGCCTCATCGCACACGGAATCCAGCAGTTTGCGGCGGACGTTCCGGAATCCGCCGATGTCGCCGTTGTGCATGCACAGGTATTTACCGTAGCGGAAAGGATGGCAGTTTGCCTCGTTCACGCCGCTGGACTGGGTGGCGGCGCGCACATGGGCCAGGATGCAGGGGCTGGCCACGATGCGCGCGAGATTATGCAGATTCCGGTTGTTCCAGGCCGGCGTTATCGACCGGAACACCGCCGGTTCCCCGGAGATTTCCGGCACGTACCAGCCGACACCGAAGCCGTCGCCGTTCAGGGGTTCTTCACGCTCGCGGCTGTGCGTGCTCTGCCGGATCAGTGAATGATCGGGATCGATCAGCAGGGTGCTGAGACGGATGGGCGGGCCAAGATAAAGCGTAAATCGGCACATGCAGGCATCTCCTCGCCGGTGGCGCGGAGCTGTCCCCTTCGCGTCCGCCGGAATCTTATAATGAAGCGTGGCGCCTTAAAGTATCCCTCTTTTTCAGTCGCTGGCAAACATCATCCCGTTACCCGGGCCTTGATCCCGCGTCGGCTGGCATGAACCGTCATGTGACCGCGCCCCTGTTCTGCCGGCAGCAGACAGTGTAAGATTGGTTTGATTACCGATGTCTCCGATGCTACCGGCGCCCCGCCCCACCAAGATACAGAAAACGCCTTTCCTGTGCTCTGTCCTGACGGATGGATATCAAGCTGCCCATCACGATCCTTCCGCAACCGGACGGCACCACCTGTGGTCCGACCTGCCTGCATTCGGTTTATCACTACTATGGTGACAGCGCCGACCTGGCCGAAGTTATTGCGGATACGCAGATGCTGGACGCCGGCGGCACGCTGGCGGTGTTCCTGGCCTGCGCGGCGCTGCGCCGGGGTTACCATGCCACCGTCTATACCTACAACCTGCAGATGTTCGATCCAAGCTGGTTTACATCAGCGGGTACCGACATCAGCGATCGGTTGCGGCAGCAGGCCGAGAAAAAAAATGACGCCCTCCTGCAACGCGCGACGGCCGGTTACCTGGAATTTCTCGAACTTGGCGGTAAACTGCGTTTCACCGATTTGACCACCCGACTCGTGCGAGGCATCATCCGGCGCAAGCTGCCTATCCTGACGGGATTGAGTGCCACCTACCTTTACCGGACGCGGCGCGAATACGGTCCCCGCGACGAATATGACGACATCCGCGGCTTCCCCTCCGGGCATTTCGTGATCCTGAGCGGCTACCATCGCCAGGACCGGACCGTGCTGATCGCCGATCCCCTGCTGCCGAACCCGGTCGCCTCCAGCCAGTTCTATCCCGTGAACATCGATCGGGTCATCTGCGCGATCCTGCTCGGCGTGCTGACTTACGATGCCAACCTGCTCGTGATACAGCCGAAACGTTGACCCATGTCCATACTGCTGATCGTCAACAACCCCAGAAACTGGCCCCTGCACATTCCCGGCGTCGCCGTGACCTCGGCGCGCGCCTACCTGACGGACCCGGCCTACAGCGAGGACCGGTCGACGAAGATATTCAACCTGTGCCGTTCCTACGGTTACCAGAGCACCGGCTACTACGTGTCGCTGCTGGCCGCCGCCCGCGGTCATAAACCGCTGCCCGATATCAATACCATCCAGGACCTGAAATCGCAGTACGTGATCAAGGCCATATCGGAGGAAATGGAGGAACAGATACAAAAGGCCTTCAGGCGGATCCGGTCAAAATCCTTCATCCTGAGCATTTATTTCGGACAAAACATGGCCAGGCACTATGACGGCCTGAGCCGCAGGCTGTTCAGCCAGTTCCAGGCGCCGCTGCTGCGGGCGGAGTTCGTAAAAAGGAAAACCTGGCAACTGGAATCCATACGGCCGCTCGCGATAAACGACATTCCGGAGAATCACCGCGCCTTTGTCGTCCAGGCGGCCACCGAATATTTTTCCGGTCGCAAACGCCGCGTGAGAAAACGCACGGCGCCGCGGTTCGACCTGGCGCTGTTCCATAACCCGGAGGAAAAGCAGCCGCCGTCCAACGGCAAGGCCCTGAGAAAATTCCAGAAGGCGGCCGAGGCCGTGGGGCTTGATCTCGAAATGATCACGCGCGACGACATGCACCGCCTCGCCGAGTTTGACGCCCTGTTCATCCGCGAGACCACGGCGATCAACCACCATACGTTCCGCATCGCGCAGCGGGCGGCGGCCGAGGGGCTGGTGGTCATGGACGATCCCGACTCGATGCTGAAATGCAGCAACAAGGTGTATCTCGCCGAACTCCTCAGCCGGCATTCGATACCCATCCCGAAAACCCTGGTCATACACCGCAACAACATCAACGACATTACCAAGGTACTGGGGCTGCCGTGCATCCTCAAACAGCCGGACAGCGCCTTTTCGATGGGCGTGGTCAAGGTGGAGACGGATGATAAACTCAACGAGGAAGTGTTGCGCCTGCTGTCGAAATCGGACCTGATCGTCGGGCAGGAATTCCTCCCGACCAGTTTTGACTGGCGGGTCGGCATCTGTGATCGCCGCCCGCTTTACGTCTGCCGTTATTACATGGCGCGCAGGCACTGGCAGATCATCAAGCGCGACGAGGCCGGCAACACCCACAGCGAGGGAGAAGCCGACACCCTGTCCGTGGGCGAAGCGCCGGACGAAGTCGTGAAAACGGCGCTCAAGGCGGCGAACCTGATAGGCGACGGCCTGTACGGCGTCGACCTCAAGCAGGTCGGGCAGAAATATTACGTCATCGAAGTAAACGACAATCCGAATATCGATGCCGGGATCGAGGACGCGGTGATGAAGGATGCCCTTTACCGTGAGATCATGGGCGTATTCCTGAAGCGCATCGAGCAGCGCAAACGCGGCACCTCCGCCGTATGACGGAAAACGCGGTCTTCCTGCCGCTGTTCGCGGGTTTCGGCATCGAGATTGAATACATGATCGTGGACCGGGGGCGGTTGTCCATCCTGCCCGCCACCGACCGGGTCATGAAAACCGTCGCCGGGGAGTTCGTGAACGATATCGAGGTCGGCCCGATCGCCTGGTCAAACGAACTTGTCCTCCACCTCATCGAACTGAAGACCAACGGCCCCGTCGCCGCCCTTGCCGCGCTGCCGGAGCAGTTCCTGGCAAACGTCCGGCACGTGAATGACATCCTCGGCGCCATGAACGGCAGGCTGATGCCGACCGCCATGCACCCGTGGATGGACCCCGAGCTGGAGACGCGGCTCTGGCCGCACGAGGCAAACGAGATCTACGACACCTTCAACCGGATTTTCGACTGCCAGGGGCACGGCTGGTCGAACCTCCAGAGCATGCACCTCAACCTGCCGTTCGCAGATGACGGCGAGTTTGCGCTGCTGCACAGTGCCATCCGCGTGCTGCTGCCGGTCATGCCCGCCATCGCCGCCAGCTCGCCCATCATGAACGGCGTCTTCACCGGCCTGATGGACAACCGCCTCGAAGCCTACCGTCACAATGCGGACCGCATCCCTGCCATCACCAGCCTGGTCATCCCCGAACACGTCACCGGCCGGCAGGACTACCGCGACAGGATCCTTCAGCCGATGTTCGAGGCCATCGCCCCTTATGATCCGGAAGGCATATTGCAGCATGAATGGCTCAACGCCCGCGGGGCGATCGCCCGGTTCGAACGCAACACGATCGAAATCCGCATACTCGACACCCAGGAAACCCCCGCCGCGGACCTCGCCATCGCCTCGATCATCATCAGCGTGCTGAAAACCCTGGTGGCCGGGACCTGGTCGGATCTCAACCGGCAGGCGGAAACCGGCACTGAAAAGCTGGCGGGAATTTTCTCGGACGCCATCCGGGACGCGGAACGCACGGTGATCGCCGACCGTGATTACCTCGCGCTGTTCGATTTTCCGGACCGGCGGTGCGAGGCGCGTGAGCTGTGGCAGTATTTCGTCGAATCGGTCAGTGCTGAAGAATCCGAAACAATCCCCGCGCGGGATGAAATACTGCGCTTCATCCTGAACCGCGGTCCGCTCGCGCGCCGGATCATCGAAGCCGTCGGAGAAGGCGTCCGCCGCCCGCGCCTCGATGCCTGTTACCGGGAGTTGTGTGACTGTCTGGCCGAGGGGCGGCTGTTCGAGGGCATTGACTGAGATCGTGCTCGTCACCTGTGAACACGGCGGCAACGGCGTCCCGCCGGCGTTTCGCCGCCTGTTCAAAAAGAATCCCGCCGTCCTCGACACCCACCGCGGCTGGGACAAGGGAGCGTTGATCCTGGCCAGGGAGCTGTCATCAACACTGGGGCCGTTGTTCTTTTCGGAAACGACGCGGCTGCTCGTGGACCTGAACCGTTCCCTGCATCACCGAAAGCTGTTTTCGGAATTCACGGCGGACTGCGACAAAGACACCAGGCGCCGGATCCTGGAAGAATTCTATTATCCCTATCGGCGAAACCTGGAAACGGCGATTGCCCGGGCGGTAACCGGCAACGGCCGCGTTATCCACCTGTCCATCCATTCGTTTGCACCGGAACTCGACGGGATTACGCGAAATGCAGATATCGGCCTGCTGTATGATCCGGCGAGGCATGCCGAATTCGAATTCTGCGCCACTCTGCAGGCCGGGTTGCAGCGCGCCACCGGCCTCAAGGTGCGGCGCAACTATCCCTATCTCGGCACGGCCGACGGGCTGACGACGCACCTGAGACGCCGGTACCGGGAAAACAATTACCTCGGTATCGAGATCGAGATTAACCAGCGGCACGTGCGGCCAAAGAGCGCCGACTGGGCGGCCTTCCGGAAGCCGGTGATCGCCGCCGTCGCGGCCGTCGCGAAGCGAAACTTGCCATCAATAGGGTGCACACGGCATGGATTTTAAGATAGATCCTAAACAGGATCGCGCAGGGAGACTTTGACCAATGGAAGCAGGCCATGACGACTATACGCCACTGCGGAAGGAGTATGCCGATCTCGCCCGTCGCTACGACATGCGTTGGAAGGCCTACATCGAGGCCTCGATCCGGGAAACCCTGGGGCGGCTTCCGGTGCGTCCCGGTAACAGCATCCTGGATGTGGGCTGTGGAACCGGCGCGTTCCTGCAGGCGCTGTCGAAGGCCGCGGACGATATAATGCTCTCTGGCATCGACCTGTCGGCCGAGATGATCGGGGTCGCGCGGCACAAGCTCGGCGACGCTGCCGACCTGCGGCAGGGCTGCGCCGAAAGCCTGCCGTTCGGGGATGATCGCTTCGATCTCGTCGTGTCTGCGAACGTCCTGCACTTCATCCGTGATCCGGACAAGGCCCTGCATGAGATGTACCGCGTGCTGAAACCGGCCGGCCGGCTGGTCATCACGGACTGGTGTGATGATTACCTCGCCTGCCGCCTGCTTGATCGTTTCCTGCGCCTGTTCAACCGCGCCCATTTCCGCACTTACGGATCGGAAGAATGCCGGAGGCTGCTGGAACGGGCCGGTTTCACGGCGGTCATCGTGGAGCGTTACAAGATCAGCCCGTTATGGGGGCTGATGACGGGGACAGGCAGAAAGGCACCCTTCGAATCGCGTATATAAGGGGTCAGAGCCCTTTTCCCCTGAAAAGGGCTCTGACCCCTTTACTACTCCTACGGAATAAACTGCCGGTGGCCGTAGGGTTTCCAGGCGGGCGCGATCACGTTCGGCATGGTGGAGCGGTTCAACAGCTGCGCCGGCGCCAGCGCGAACTCCCCGTAGCGCCGATTCACGGCATCCATGACCCGGTTGACGCGATCCTGCCTGTGCCGATCATCGGCAAACATCTCGATCTGCTGCCCGGCGGGCACGGGATCGAGCGCCGTCACCTGCACGCCGTGCACGCCCTCGCCGCGCCAGCATTCGTCCAGCACCTGCCCGCACAGATCGACAATGGCATGACTGTCGCTCACAGGCAGCGCGCAACCGAGCGTGTCCCCCAGCCAGCCGTGATCGACGCGCAACCCCACGGAAAAATGCTTCGCCTGCATGTAGTTCTGCCTGAGGCGCGCGGCCAGTTTCTCGCTCATGTGCATCAGGTAAGTCAGGATCACTTCGCGGTCGCGGGTGTTGGGCGGCATGACCTTGCCGTGTCCCATCGATTTCGGCGCCGCGACGCGGGTCTGCACCTTGTCCGGATCCGCCCCCTGGCACATGTACCAGATGCGCCGGCCGGGGTTGCCGAAACGCCTGGCGAGGAGGCCGATCGGCAGGCGCTCCATGTCGCCGCAGGTGTGCACGCCGTACCGCGCGAGAAAAGCGCCGATGCCGCGGCCGATGCCGCAGAGGCTGGTCACCGGCACGTCCCGCAGGTACCGCTTCGCCTCCCCCGGCGGGACGACATTGAATCCGTCCGGCTTCACCTGTTTCGCGGCAAGCTTTGCCGTGGTCTTGTCGCCGCTCAGCCCCACCGTGCACGGCACGCCGGCCGCCTCGAACACCTTCCGCTTCGCCAGCCGCGCCACGTATTCCGGCCCGTGCTTCCAGAACCGCTGGCAATGCGTGATATCCAGAAAGGCTTCATCGACGGAGAATACTTCCACGTCGGGCGTGATGTCCTGCAACGCCGACATGATTGCGGTGGAGACTTCGGCATAGCGCCGCGGCCGCGCCGGGCACTGGACGATATCGGGGCACAGTTGGCGGGCCTTCCTGAGCCGCATGCCGGTATGCACGCCGAACGCGCGCGCCTCGTAGGAACAGGTGATGAGGCAGGTCCCCTGCGCGCCGTTGGTTACGCCGATGGGCCGCCCGCGCAGGGCCGGATTATCCTTCTGCTCAATGGCGGCAAAGAAGGCGTCCATGTCAACAAACACGACGGCGCGCGGCCAGAATTGCGGGGTCATGGGGCGATCTTAAGCCGCCCGCCGGGGCTCCGCCAGACTGGAAAAAATCCATGCCTTTACATAGACATACGCAACCAAAT
>CAZXGW010000070.1:5008-7534 GCA_964640355.1 uncultured Enterobacteriaceae bacterium | reverse complement strand
AATGGGAAGGTGGATTGATTATGCACTATAATAGTGCAAACATTGTTCCAACGATGACCATCAGCACCAAAACCGCCCTGCAGATGCTCGATAACCTGTCAACAGCCGTCATGCTGTTTGACCAGGACCTGAAGCTGCTTTGCATCAACAGTGCCGGTGAAAACCTGTTGTCTGCCAGTCACCGCCGGCTGGTGGGCCAGACCCCGAGGGAAATTCTTCCCCGGCCCCCGGTGCTGGCCGGGATGATCGAGCGCACCCTGAACACCGGCCAGCCGTTTACCGAGCGCGGACTGGCCATCGGCCTTACTAACGCCCGTTCCGTCACCGTGGATTGCCACGTGACGCCGATCATGAACGGCGAGGCCTGTGCGCGGGTCATCGTTGAATTGATCGACACTGATTCACTGCAGAAAGCCAGGCGCGAGGAAAACCTGATGTTGCTGCATGATGCCGCCAGGGAGTCGCTGCGGGGAATGGCCCACGAGATCAGGAACCCGCTGGGCGGCATCCGGGGGGCGGCGCAGTTGCTGGAGCGTGAACTGAACAATGGCCAGGAAGGACTGACCGAATACACCCGGATCATCATCCAGGAATCGGACCGGCTGCGTAAATTCCTTGACCGCATGCTGGCGAGCGACAGGACGATCACGCTGGAAGTGCTCAATATTCATGAGCTGCTGGAATACGTGTGCAACCTGGTCGCGGCGGAATTTGACGCACCCGTCGAGATCGCGCGCGATTACGACCCCAGCCTGCCGCCGGTGGCGGCGGACCGCGAACAGATCATCCAGGTATTGCTCAATGTGTTGGGAAACGCCGTCCAGGCCGCGGGGACCGGCGGCCATATCTGGATCCGCACCCGCATCCTCCGCCAGATTACCCTGCACAAGAAGGTCCACAGGCACGTGGTGCGCGTGGATATCAGCGATGACGGCCCCGGCATTCCCCCCGACATTGCCGCGGGCATTTTCTACCCGATGGTCTCCGGCCGTCCGGGCGGCACCGGTCTCGGCTTGTCCATCGCCCAGTCCCTGATCAACGCGCATGGCGGCCTGATCGAGTTTGAACGGGCGGAGGATAGAACCACCTTCAGCATTTACCTGCCGACGGAGCAGGGTAATGGCTGAACACAAGAAGGTCTGGATCGTCGACGATGACAAGTCCATTCGCTGGGTGCTGGAAAAGGCCCTGGCGAAGGAAGACGTCGATATAAGCAGTTTCTCGGACCCCAACCAGGTGCTGGACAGGATCCGGCAGGAAACGCCGGACGTGGTGATCTCGGATATCCGGATGGCCGGCATGGACGGGATCACCCTGCTGGAAAAGATCAAGCGGCGCACACCCGATGTGCCGGTCATCATCATGACCGCCTATTCCGACCTGGGCCGCGCGGTTTCCGCGTTTCGCGAAGGCGCGTTTGAGTACCTGCCAAAGCCGTTTGACGTGGACGAGGTGATCAGCCTGGTTAAACGCGCCATCCACCAGAAAGAAAGTTCGTTGCCGCCCGGCGAGGAAGCTGAAGCCGCGACAGAAGGAGAGGCGATCATCGGCTCGGCCCCCGCCATGCAGGAAGTCTTCCGCGCCATCGCCCGCCTGTCCGGTTCGAACCTGACGGTGTTGATTACCGGGGAGTCCGGTACCGGCAAGGAACTCGTCGCCCGGGCGCTGCACCTTCACAGCCCGCGGGCGGGCAAGCCCTTCATCGCCCTGAACACCGCGGCGATACCCCGCGAGCTGCTGGAATCGGAATTGTTCGGCCATGAAAAGGGGGCGTTTACCGGGGCGATCACCCAGCGCATCGGCCGGTTCGAACAGGCGCATGAGGGGACGCTGTTCCTCGACGAGATCGGGGACATGCCGGCGGAACTGCAGACCCGCCTGTTGCGTGTCCTTTCAGATGGCGAGTTCTACCGGGTCGGCGGGCATGTCCCGGTCCATGTTGACGTGCGGGTGATCGCCGCCACACACCAAAACCTCGAGCAGCACGTAGTAAATGGTTACTTTCGTGAAGACTTGCTGCATAGGCTGAATGTCATCCGAGTCCATGTGCCGCCCTTGCGCGACCGCCGCGAGGATATCCCGGCCCTCGCCCGGCACTTCCTGCAAGGCGCGGCCAGGGACCTCCAGGTCGAGCAGAAATTCCTCCTGCCTGAAACGCTGGACTTCCTGGGCAAGCTGGACTGGCCCGGCAACGTGCGGCAACTGGAAAACTTCTGCCGCTGGGCTACGGTCATGGCCTCGGGGCGGGATATCTCCGTCGCTGATCTGCCGCCCGAACTCAAACCGGCAGACACCGGCCGGGAGGTGTCCGCCGAATGGGAAGTGAAATTGCGCTCCTGGGCTGAGACCAGTTTGCTGAAAGGCGCTGAAGGTCTTCTGGTCGAGGTTGTTCCCCGGCTCGAACGCCTCATGATCGAGACCGCCCTGAAGCAGACCGGCGGGCGCCGGCAGGAGGCGGCGCGGCTGCTCGGCTGGGGCCGGAATACGCTCACCCGCAAGATCAAGGAACTGGGCCTGTAGCGGGAC
>CAZXGW010000070.1:0-4908 GCA_964640355.1 uncultured Enterobacteriaceae bacterium | reverse complement strand
GGTTAAACATGCAATCAGGAGGTCAATAATGGCACCGAACTACGATGAGGCGGCGGGCCTGTGCGATACGCCGGACCCGGAAACCCAGAACTACATCCTCAGCCAGACCATGCTGCGCATCAAGGATCCCGCGCGGTCGCTGGACTTCTACACGCGCGTGCTCGGCATGCGCCTGATCAGGCGTTTCGATTTTCCCGAGATGAAATTCACCCTCTATTTCCTCGGCATGGTGACCGATGACGAGGAAAAAGACATTCCCGAAGACAGGGCCTCTCGCGCGACCTGGCTGTTCGGCCAGAAAGCCATGCTGGAACTGACCCATAACTGGGGCACGGAAGACGACGAGGGCTTCCGCTACCACAACGGCAACGACGAACCGAAGGGTTTCGGCCACATCGGCTTCACCGTACCGGACGTGTACGCGGCCTGTGCGCGGTTTGAAAAGCTCGGCGTGGAATTCGTGAAAAAAATCGATGCCGGCAGGATGCAGGGGCTGGCCTTCATCCGCGACCCCGACGGCTACTGGATCGAGATCCTGCAGGCGAACATGCTGGAAAAGCGCGGCAAGGACTGGGGATTGAGTCTATAATCCTGGCCTGAAATCTCAAGCCGCCTTGATCCAGAGGCAAGGGGGGAAGGCAGCCTATGGACATCAGCACGATCATCACTCTGGCAGTCATCATCGGTGTGATCTTCTACGCCATCGTCACCTATAACGGCCTCATAACCTCGCGCAACCAGTTCAAGAACGCCTTTGCGCAGATCGACGTGCAACTGCAACGGCGCTATGACCTCATCCCCAATCTGGTCGAGACCGCGAGGACCTACCTCAAGCACGAGCGGGAAACCCTGCAGGCGGTGACCGATGCGCGCAACCTGGCACAGGCGGCGGCCCGGGCGGCGGCGGCGCACCCGGAAGACCCAGGGGCCATAGGCACGCTGGGGGCGGCGGAAGGCGCCCTGGGGGCGGCCATGGGCAGGTTGTTCGCGGTCATGGAGGCGTACCCCGATCTGAAGGCCAACCAGACGCTCCAGCAGCTCATGGAGGAACTTTCCACCACCGAAAACAAGGTCGCCTTCTCGCGCCAGTTTTTCAATGACTCGGTGATGGCCTACAACAACCAGCGCGAGCAGTTCCCGAACAACCTGATTGCCGGGCCGTTCAACTTCCTGGAAGCCAGGCTGCTTGAAATCGAGACGCCCGAGGCAAAACAGGCGGTCAAGGTGGCGTTTTAAGCAGTTTCTTCGCCCGTCGGGATCGGACGCCGTGGGCAACGCCGGGTAGTGCGACCTTTTCCCCTGCCATCAGGCCATGAACTTTTTCGCGCAACAGCAGAAGGCCCGCCGCAATACCGCGTTGCTCGCCGCTTATTTCTTCGCCGCCGTGGTGCTGATAGTCCTGGCCATCAACGCCGGCGTTTTACTCGCGGTGATGTACAGTGTTCAGCCCGTAACGGCCCGGGAATGGCTGCAGAAACCGTACTGGATTTATATCTCCCTGGCGACCCTGCTGGTCATCTTCCTGGGGAGCATGGTGGAGTTGTACCGGCTCAGGGGCGGCGGTGTTGCACTGGCCAAAATGATCGGGGCAAGACGCATCGATCCCGCCACCCGGGATCCCGACGAGCGCCGCCTTATCAACGTCGTGGAGGAAATATCGATCGCCTCCGGCACGCCCGTGCCCCGTGTTTACGTCCTCGACAGTGAATGGGGGATCAATGCCTTCGTCGCCGGCTTCAGGCCGACGGAAACGGTTCTGGTGGTGACGCGGGGCGCGCTGCAAAATTTCACGCGCAGTGAACTCCAGGGCGTCATCGGCCATGAATACAGTCATATTTTCAACGGCGACATGCGCATCAACGTTCGGCTGATGGGGATACTCGCCGGTATCTTTCTGATCGGCCAGATCGGCGGTTTTTTATTGCGATCGCAGCGGCATACCAGGCGATCGCGTGGCAAGGGTGGTGGTGGTGGCTTTATCCTTTTGCTCGGACTCGTCCTGTTTCTTGTAGGTTACATCGGCTTGTTCTTCGGCCGCCTGATCAAGGCCGCGGTATCGAGGCAGCGCGAATTCCTCGCCGACGCCTCTTCCGTCCAATACACCCGCCATCCGGACGGCATCGCCGGCGCCCTCTGGAAAATCAGTCAGCACGCGGAAGGTTCACTGCTCCAAAACAGACACGCCGAAGACATGAGCCACATGTGTTTCGGTCAGGGCCTGAAATTCCACCTGAAGGGGTTGTTTGACACGCACCCGCCGCTGGAGGCGCGCATCCGGGCGATTGATGCCGGCTTCATCTCCAGGGCGAAGGCGCAGGCACGGCGTGAAAAAGAAGCCGCGAAAACGGGGGAAACACCGGCAGCCAGGTTTGCCGGCGGTGTTCCGGCGCTGGCGCCCGCGATTGCCGTGAGCGGGGAGCAGGTGGCAGCGAGCGTGGGGAATCCCGCCGCCGCCCATTTCGAATACGCCGCCGGTGCGCATGCCGGTACATCCCTGGCGCTTCTGGATGCGGCGCATGAGCCCGCCGGCGCCCGCGCCGTGATATATCTGTTATTGCTGGCGGGCACCGATCCCGCGCGCAGAGAGGCGCTGATCGAGCGGCTGGGCCGGCGCGAGACCGGAGACGTCCTCGATACGGTTACCCGGCTTGCCCCCGAGGCCGACAGTTTCCATCCCGGCAACAGGCTCGTATTAACAAATATCGCAATTCCTTCACTCAAATCGCTGTCTGCGGACGAGACGGAACATTTCCTCGAATGTATTGAAGAACTTGTGCAGGCGGACGAGCGCTACACGCTCATGGAGTTTTCACTCGTGACCGTCCTGCGGGAGCACCTGGCGGCCGGTGCCGAGAAACCGGACAGCGTGCACTACTACCGTTTCGATGCGGTGCGTGAGGAGATCCGGGCGGTCATCTCCGCGCTGGCGCACGCCGGCGCCCCGGCAGGGCAGGCCGAACGGACATTCGCCTGGGTAATGAAAACCCTTGTCAGGAGCGATGCCACACCGCCCGCCACCGGGACACTCTCGCTTGACCGGCTGCGTGACTCTCTGATCAAGCTGAGCCGGCTTGCGCCAATGCTCAAGTCATCCCTCATCCAGGCGTGCGCCGACTGCGTGATCCATGACGGCAAGGTCGAACCCGCCGAGGCGGAACTGTTGCAGGCCGTTGCCCTGTCGCTCGACTGCCCCATGCCGCCGCTCCTCGCCACGGAGTAACTCGGAAATTTGTTCATGACTTCGGAATATTTCTATTCAAGTCTCCCCGTTCTCCCCGATTTTTCCGCAGTATCGGACATTTCCAATTTCTCGGAATTCCCGGATGACTGGTGCGTTATCGTAGCGGATATTAAAAATTCAACGGATGCCATCAATGCAGGCCAGTACAAGGTGGTCAATATTCTCGGTGTATCAGTAATTTCATGTATTACCAATATCGCGAAACCGATGGAGATTCCCTACCTCTTTGGGGGTGATGGCGCAACCCTGTGTGTTCCCGGAAGCCTGACAAACAGGGCCGCCCAGGTTTTATACGCTACGCGCCAGATGGCTGAAGGCATGTACCGCCTACATCTTCGTACCGGGATTTTTCCCATGCATGAATTACACAAGGCCGGCCACCAGCTTCTTGTGGCCCGGCACCGGGTATCGAAACACTATATTCAGGCGGCCTTTGCAGGCAGCGGGTTTGAATATGCGGACAGACGGTTAAAAAGCGAAGAGCAGGGTCATGGTTATCATGTTGACATCAGCAAAGAGATCATCCTGCCTGACTACTCCGGCCTCGAATGCCGCTGGGATAATGTGCCCAGCAAGCACGGTGAGATTATTTCCCTCATTATCAAGGCAATAGCGCCTGGCGTGAAAAAGGAAGCCGAAATATACGATCAGATAATCGGGAAGATACGGGAGATTTACGGCAATGACGAGGAATGCCGTCCCGTTTATGACGATGGCCTGCGGCTGACATTCGACGGCGGTAACTTGAGTTACGAAACCAGCATCAGAACTTTTGCCAGGGGCAAGCTGGCTTATTTCTTATACTGGCTGCATCTCCGCCTGCAGAACGTCCTCGGGTGGTTCCTGATGAAATTCGAAATCAAAACAGGCGAGGTATATTGGGGAAACTACAGGCGCGACCTCGTCACCAATACGGATTTCAGGAAATTTGACGGCATGCTGCGTGAAATCCTGTCAGGAACAGCCGCGCAAAGGGAAAAGCTGACCGCCTATCTGGAGAAACGGTATAAAAATAGAGAATGTGTTTATGGAATTCATCATGCTGAATCCGCATTGATTACCTGCCTCATCAACAAACGTGAAGGCGGTCATTACCATTTCGTCGACGGCGCCAGGGGAGGTTACGCCATCGCCGCCATTGATATGAAAAAACGCCTGAAGTCGCTCAGGCAATAGTCTGTCTGGAATTATTGTTCGTTGTTTCGTACCTTCTGTTCAGGCATCGACCAGGACCCTGAAGCCGCCATAAATCATCCGCTTGCCGTCAAACGGCATCGCCTTCGGGTTCATCATTGCCGCGATCCGCGGATCTTTCATCACCCGTGCGATGACGCGATCGCGATGCGCCCGCGACCTGTAAACGATCCAGGAGAAAAACACCGTCTCGCCGCGCCTGAGCATGACGCTCTGCGGGAACGAGGTGAGCTTTCCCGGCTTTACATCGTCAGCGGTGCATTCACGGAACTCGAGTGCGCCGTGTTCGCGCCAGACTTTTCCCGCCAGCCGTGCGAGGCGGAGGTATTTCCGTACGTTCTTTTTCGGTACCGGCACAACGAATCCGTCGACATAAGGCATGGGTCGATCCCCCTGGCAGTTTATTAAAAACGCGAGCATACCGTTTACCCCCTTTATTAACTACCCCCTGGCTGTTAGCGCATTTATCCCCC
>CAZXGW010000069.1:0-7564 GCA_964640355.1 uncultured Enterobacteriaceae bacterium | reverse complement strand
CCAATTTTACTGAGTGCTGGTCAGCTGGGCGATGATCAGCCCGTAAAACACGTCCCCTCCCCGGTAGCGCCAGCCGAGGTGCTCGCCGCAATTCGAACACACCGCGATCTGCCACGTATAGCCGGCAAACCAGGTATATTCAGCGGTCGCCGGCCCGACCTGGGCACAGCCGGGGGCATTGCGGAAACAGCC
This sequence comes from uncultured Enterobacteriaceae bacterium, assembly GCA_964640355.1. Classification (GTDB taxonomy): domain Bacteria; phylum Pseudomonadota; class Gammaproteobacteria; order Eutrophobiales; family Eutrophobiaceae; genus CAZXGW01. The sequence goes on along the minus strand of CAZXGW010000069.1, from coordinate 7,372 downwards.
GATATCGTACACAAAGCCGCTCGGGTTGGTGCACGTGTGGAAATGACGGCTGTTGACCATGATGCGTTCATCCTCGCTGCTGATGATGTGGCCGCAGGCCTTGCAGCGCAGCGATTTTTTATCCGCCGCCCGGGTTTTCTTCCGGATAACCGGCGCAGGTATCTCGAACCGCTGCCCCGTCGTATCAAGAAATCGGGGATTTGATTCCGTCATCATGCCTGCTCTCTGCTTCATTTTCTCAGACCAGCATCCTCAGGCCGACAGCGGCCAGGACGGCGGCGAACACGCGTTTTAACACGCCCACCGGTAAAGTATGGGCCAAACGCGCGCCAAGTGGGGCCGTCAGAACGCTGGCGACGAGGATGGCGGCGGCGGCCGGCCAATAAACATACCCGGTGCTGCCGGGCGGCAGGGCCTGGTAATCCCAGCCCGCGTAGATCATTCCGGCTGTACCGGCGACCGCAATGGGGAGGCCGCAGGCGGCTGACGTGGCGATGGCATGTCGGATCTCGATATTGCACCACAGCAGAAACGGGATCGTGATCGTCCCCCCGCCGATTCCGAGCAGCGTCGAAAGGGTGCCGATGCCCCCGCCGGCAAAGACCATCCCGCCGCCGCCGGGCAATTCACGGTGGGCGGCCGGCTTGATGTCCAGCCAGATCTGCAGCGCGACCAGCAGTTCGAATAAGCCGAAACCGATGCGCAGGCCGTCGCTCGGCAGGTGGTCGGCGATCGCGGCCCCCAGCAGGCCGCCCAGGATAATCCCCGGCACGAGCCGGCCCACCTCCCGCCACAACACGGCGCCGTGCCGGTGATGGGCGTACGTCGAGGACAGCGAGGTAAAAACGATGGTCGCCAGCGAGGTGGCGACCGCCATCTGCATCAGGATCGGCGCCGGCAACTGCTGCAGGATGAACAGGTACAGCAGGGCGGGGACGATGATGATTCCGCCGCCAAGGCCGAACAGGCCACTGGCCATGCCGGCCAGCATCCCGATCAGGACATAGGTCGCCAGTATCGGCAGGGAGACAGTGGTCAACATGAGCAACGGGCCGAGCCCGGAGTGAAATGCATCGCGTAGTGCTTTCGGTTATACCGCGGGCAGTATATAAAAGTTGTGTGGATAACGATAAAATAATGATGGACTTTCATAGCTTTAATAATCAATAGCCATAAGAACGTCGGACATCCATCTACCGGATGTTCGTTGAGGGGGACGACGCATGTTGCAAGGCGTCCGGTGGTGGCCGTTGCTCTGTACCGTGGTGGCCGGTCTTGCGCTCCACGGCCAGGTCATGGCGGCGACGCTCGAAGACCAGCGCAGCGAATACCGCCAGGCAAAAAAAGCGCTCGCCTCGGGGAAGATTACCGAGTTCCTGGTGCTTGCCGGCAATCTCCGGGATTACCCGCTGTATCCCTACCTGCGCTACAACTATCTCAAGCCGCGGCTGCACAAGGTGAACGCGGAGGAGATCCGGGAGTTCCTCCGGGAGTTCGGCGATTTCCCGCTTGCGGAACACCTGCGCACGGAGTGGCTGAAACACCTGGCCAGGACCGCACAGTGGCAGGCGTTCAGCGACAACTATGCCCCGCAGGAGGACGTGGTCCTGCAGTGCTACCACCTGCTTGCCCGCCTCAACACCCACAATACGGCTTACCTCCTCGAAGACACGCGCTCGCTCTGGCTGGCCGGCAAGTCACAGCCGCCGCAATGCGATCCCGCCTTCGACCTGCTGTACAAAAGCGGCCTCATGACCAATGAACTGCTCTGGCAGCGCATACGGCTGGCCATGGAAAACGGCAACACCGGTCTCGCCAACCACCTGGGGAGGCGGCTGGATGATTATTACCGGCCCTGGCTTGCGCGCTGGGTGGCCATCCACGGCAACCCGGACAAGGGCACGCTCGACCCCGGGTTTGACGACACCCCCATCGCCCGGGAGATCCTGATCCACGGCCTGAAGCGGCTGGCCAGGCAAAACCTCAACCGCGCCGTGGAACGCTGGGACAAACTGCGGGCGCAGTATGACTTTACGCCGCAGGAACTGTCTGAAACCAATCGCTACCTCGCCGTGCGTGCGGCGAAGGCCAGGCACCCGCGCCTCGTCGAATTGCTGGACAGCGTTGAAAACTTCTACGTTGACGACGAGGTGTTTCACTGGCGGCTGCGCACCGCCCTTGAAAATTATTCCTGGCGGAAACTGCTGGACTGGACCAGCGGCGTGGCCTCCATCGATGACATCAGGCTGCGCTGGATCTACTGGCACGGCCGCGCGCGTGAGCTGATCGGCGACCGGGAAGGGGCGGAACAGGTTTTCGCCACCATTTCCGGCGAAAGAGACTATTACGGCTTCCTGGCCGCGGATCGGATCGGGGTGGACTACAATCTCAACCACAGGCCCCTGCCGGAAAATCCTGCGGAAAAAAGCAGGATTGCCGGCCTCCCCGGCATCGAGCGGGCGAAAGAACTGCGGGCGCTGGGGGAACACGGGCAGGCGCGCCGCGAATGGCAGCATGCCCTGCGTTCAATGACCCGTTACCAGATGGAAATCGCCGCCGCCATCGCCACCGAGTGGGGCTGGTATGACCGCGCCATCATGACCCTCGGCACCGCCCATGCCTACGACGATCTGAAATTGCGCTTTCCCATACCCTACCAGGACATCATCGATCAGTACGTTGAAAAGCGCCGACTGGATCCCGGCTGGGTCTACGCGCTCGTTCGATCGGAAAGCGCCTTCATGGAAGACGCCCGATCCCCCGCCGGCGCGCTGGGGCTGATGCAGGTCATGCCCCAGACAGGGAGGATCACGGCCAGAAGCATCGGCATGAAAAAATTTCATCCCGACGATCTGCTCAAGGCGGATAAAAACGTGCCCATCGGCAGCGCCTACCTCAGGCAGATGTACGATTTGTTCAACGGCAACCCCGTGCTGGCTACCGCCGCCTACAACGCCGGGCCGCACCGCGTCAAGAGCTGGCTGCCGAAATCCGGCTGCATGGAACCGGACATCTGGGTTGAAAAGATCCCGTTTGCCGAAACGTGGAAATACGTGCGGCGCGTGCTGTTTTATGCCAGCATCTATGACTGGCGCCTGGAACGCGACATCGTGCCCGTGCACCGCCGGATGGCCACCATCGAATCGCCCAGGAAAACGCTCGTTGCCGGACTGAGCTGCCAGCCCCAGGAAGTGTCTTACAATTGATGCAGGCAAGGGCCGGGGAGGCGCCGTAACGGGACGCCGGCACCGCGTGTCCGGACCTGGCATCGTATGGGCAACGGAGCATCGACAGTGCAGGATGATTGCACCCTCCGGGCCCGTGGCCGGAAAATGCACGCCGTGACGGCCTCCCCGCAACAGCAGGGATTTCCTGACAATTGAAAGCATGCTGATCAGAAAAATCTGCATCCTGGGTGGCAGCGGTTTTGTCGGCCGCACCCTCGCCAACCGGCTCACTCCAGAGGAATACCAACTGCGCGTACTCACCCGCAACCGGGAACGCCGCAAGGACAACCTGATCCTCCTGCCGACACTCGATCTCATCGAGGCGGATGTCCACGATCCCGAACAGTTGCGCAAAAATTTCAGTGGCTGCGACGCCGTGATCAACCTCGTCGGGATCCTGAACGAGCGCGGCCGCCATGGCGCCGGCTTCAGGCACGTACACGTCGAACTCGCCCGGAAAGTCATCGAGGCCTGCCGGGACACGGGCATCAAACGCCTCCTCCACATGAGCGCGCTGAATGCCGACGCCCGCCTTGGCCCAAGTCACTACCTGAAAACCAAGGGCGAGGCGGAAGACCTGGTGCACGCCGCGGCCGGCCACGGTATCCGCGTCACCAGTTTCAGGCCGTCCGTCATCTTCGGGCGCGAAGACAGCTTCTTTAACCGGTTCGCGAGCCTGCTGAAATTCGCGCCCGTCTTTCCGCTGGCCTGCCCGCAGGCGCGCTTCGCGCCGGTGTACGTGGGTGACGTGGCCGAGGCCTTTACCCGGGCGCTGACCAATCCCGACAGCTACGGCAAACGCTATAACCTCTGCGGCCCGCAGGTCTACACGCTGCTCGAACTGGTGCGCACCACCGCGAGGTGCGCCGGCATGAAGCGGCTGATCATACCCCTGCCGGATTCACTCTCACGGCTCCAGGCCGCGGTGTTTGACTTTGTGCCCGGCAAGCCGTTTTCGACCGACAATTATCTCTCCACCCGGGCCGCGAGCGTCTGCGATCGGAATGACCTGGTCACCCTGGGGATCACCCCGGTGGGGATCGATGCCGTGGTACCACAATACCTGGCGCATCGTTTCCTGCGTGCCCGGTACAACCTGTATCGCAGCAGATCACGGCGGAACCAGTATTCCTGAAAGCCCGCCACGGCCGGATTTACCGTTTACATGAAAATCTACCAGGTCGGCGGCGCGGTCCGCGACAAACTGCTTGGCAAGGCGGTGAAGGATCATGACTGGGTGGTGGTCGGCAGCACGCCCGAGGAAATGGTGTCGCTGGGCTATAAACCGGTGGGCCGGGATTTCCCGGTCTTCCTTCACCCCGAAACGCACGAGGAATACGCCCTGGCCCGGACCGAGCGCAAATCGGACAAAGGCTACCGGGGATTCACGTTTCACACCGGTCCCGGCGTTACCCTGGAAGACGATCTTGCCCGGCGCGATCTCACGATCAACGCCATCGCGATCGACGAGGACGGCCGCCTGATCGATCCGTTCGGCGGTGCCAGGGATCTCGAGAATAACCTGCTGCGCCACGTCTCGCCGGCCTTCGTCGAGGATCCCCTGCGCGTGCTTCGCGTTGCGCGCTTTGCCGCGCGCCTCGGTTTCCGGATCGCCGACGATACCCTGGCACTGATGAAAACGATCAGCGCCTCCGGCGAGCTGGAGACCCTCGCCGCCGAGCGGGTCTGGACGGAGACGGAAAAGGCACTGAGCGAAAAATACCCGGGGCGCTTCCTGCTGGCCCTGCGCGCCTGCAATGCGCTGGCCGTCCTGTTCCCGGAAATCGACCGGCTGTTCGGCGTGCCCCAGGCAGAAGAACATCATCCGGAGATCGATACCGGCCTGCACACGATCATGGTCCTGAACCAGGCGGCGCAGTTGAGCGCAGATACCAGGGTGCGCTTCGCCGCGCTGGTCCATGACCTCGGCAAGGGAATGACGCCGGAGGGGGAATGGCCCCATCACCACGATCACGAAACGCAGGGCGTTGTGGCGGTGAGAAAACTCTGCCGGCGCTTTCGCATACCGAACGCCTTCTGCGATCTCGCCGTCCTGGTCACGCGCTATCATCTCGACTGCCATCGCATCCGTGAAATGCGGCCCGGATCGATACTCCGAAGACTGGAGGCGCTGGATGCCTTCCGGCGGCCGGAACGTTTCGAGCAGTTCCTCCTGGCCTGCCAGGCCGATTACCGCGGACGCACGGGATACGAAGCCCGTGAATACCCCCAGGCGGATTACTTCCGCAAGGCGCTCGCCGCAACCGCCGAAGTTGACACTCAACCCCTGATCGCGCAGGGACTGGAAGGCGAGAAAATGGCGGAAGCCATAAGAACGAAGCGACTCGCCGCCCTGCAGAAGTTATAAAAGAGCGCAATTCTCCACCGCGACAGGCAAGCGACTAAAATAAAATCGTTGCACATCTCCAGCCGGGAGGTATTGACAATGGCGAAGAAAGGTTTGCTGCTCGGTCTCATGTCCCTCTTCATTGCAGGCTGCAGTGACGACAGCGCATTCGGCCCCGGACAATGGCTGGATCTGACGCATGATTTCTCCTCCGACACCGTTTACTGGCCCACCTCCGATCCTTTCACCATGACGGTGGTGCACGAAGGCGTGACCGATAAGGGTTTTTACTATGCCGCCTACAAATTCTGTGCAGCGGAACACGGCGGCACCCACATCGACGCGCCGATCCATTTCGCCGAAGGGCGCCGGACGGTGGATCGGATCCCGCTTGCGCAATTGGTCGGCCCCGCGGTCAGAATAGACGTTACTGAACAGGCCCTGAAAAACCGCGATTACCAGGTCGGCGTTGCCGATCTGGAAAACTGGGAAGCCCGTTACGGGAAGATACCGGCCGGCGGCATCGTGCTGCTGCACACCGGTTACGGGCGCTACTGGCCCGATCGCGTGAAATATCTCGGCACGGACAAGCGGGGCGAGGAAGGCGTGGCCGGGCTGCATTTCCCCGGTCTGCATCCCGAGGGGGCCGCGTGGCTGGCCGTGAACCGGAACATCCGCGCGGCAGGCATCGATACGGCCAGCATCGACTACGGGCAGTCGCAGACCTTCGACAGCCACGTGATCCTGATGAGCCGGGACATCCCGGCCTTTGAAAACGTCGCCAACCTCGACAAAATGCCCCCGACCGGCGCGCAGGTCATCGCCCTGCCGATGAAGATCAGGGGCGGTAGCGGCGGCCCGCTGCGGATAATCGCATACATCAGGTGAGTATTGGCCCGGCGCGCTTCATTCTATGAACGCTCCGCCCCGCGCTTCTGCGGCGCCCTTCAGGCAAACAGGTATAACAGAAGAACGCCCAGTGCCAGCCGGTAGATGACGAAGGGCAGCATGCCGATCCGTTCGATCAGGGCGAGAAAAATTCCGATCGCCAGCCAGGCGCTGGCAGCCGACACGGCAAGCACCGCCACGAAGGCCGGCACGTCGATATCCGCATCCAGAATTTGGAAGCGGTAGATCTCGTGACCGCCGGCCAGGAGGATGACCGGTATCGCGAGCAGGAATGAAAACCTGGCTGCTGATCGGCGATCCAGGCCGAGCATGAGTCCGGCGGTAATGGTGATGCCGGATCGCGAGGTGCCGGGAATCAGGGCGAGGACCTGGGCCAGGCCAACCCATATCGCATCATTTAGTGCCAGCTGGCCTTCCCCGCGAGCGCGTTTGCCGGTCAGATCCGCCCACCAGAGCAGCAGGCCGAACGTGATGGTGGCCACGGCGATCAATACGGGACTGCGAAACAGGGTGGCGACGGTATCGTACATCAGGTAGCCGGCCACGGCGATGGGCAGCGTGCCGGCGATGAGATACCAGCACAGACACGCCTCGCGGGTGAGCGCCTGGCCGCCAAGTGATCGCAGCCAGTCGATCCCGATGCGATGGAGTTCGCTGCGAAAATAGATGAAAACCGCGATCAGGCTCCCGAGGTGGGCGGCAATATCGTAGGCCAGTCCCTGGTCTTTCCAGCCGGCCAGCTTCGGCAGCAGGACAAGATGCGCCGAACTCGAAACCGGCAGGAATTCCGTGAACCCCTGGACGATGCCGAGAATGATTAAATGAAATAAATCCAAGCCGATCTCCCTTTGTGATTAAAATCCTGCTTCAAGATCTGTTTACACCTTCC
>CAZXGW010000068.1:0-7696 GCA_964640355.1 uncultured Enterobacteriaceae bacterium | reverse complement strand
CGCTTCAGAGGGTGATTGTTGTCGTCGCTGATCATGAAGTAGCGATCGGCTTCATGATGTGTTATCCCCTCGAAATTTTCATTGAAAATGACGTCGCCGGGACGCAGGGTAATGAGAACCTGGGAGCGGTGTTGTGCCTGATCAAGCACGATCCGGTGCAGGGTTGTTTCAATGCCCGGAAAGAGGCCGCCGTAGGCCCTTTCAAGGGCAAGGATGGCGCCGTCCTCCATGAGCGTCATGCCGACCAGCGCCCCGTCATTTTTGTTGTGCGCCGGGATGCGCCATTCATTGCCCGTGATCGAGAACAGCGACAGGACCCCCGTTTCACTGTCATACAGCGGGTATTCACTGCCGATGATCAGTCCCAACTCCCCGTGCATGACGAGAGATTCGAGCGACCGGTTTTCGGATCGATAACGGCTTATGTCCGACCATGCCGGCGGAAGCGGGAGGGTCTCCAGCCACTTTCCGGCGGGGGTGTAACGCGCGATCCTCGGCCGGCGTTCAAAACTGATCAGCAATTCGGTATCTCCGCTGATCCCGTTGTTGCTTTTGACGGCGGCCAGGCCTTCACTGTCGGCTGACTTGCCTCTGAGCGCACGATCATTTTCATCACGCAGGCTGTAGCCGGCGAGAAGCAGGACGTCTTCCAGCACATCGTTCCTGATGACGGGTTGCAGATGCAGCAGGTAACCGTTGTCCGATACCGCGTACAGGATGCCCTCGTCCGCATCCCAGGCAAGTCCGGAGAGTTCGGCCACCTTGAAACCACCGACGGTGATGTTCAGGAGAGCCGCGATCGTGATCAGGCGCATTCCCGATCGCCGATCCGGGCTGTAGAGCATCGTTCCTTCCTGCAGGATTTCGGCGCTGGAATCCGCGGCCGCTGCCGGGCTGCACAGCCCGGAGAGGAATGTGAATTGAACCAATACTTGCGTGACGTTGCGGGGTATCATGGCTTTGCTATTGAGGTGTCTTTGGACATAATACGATGTAATACCGTTTCCGGTTTACAGTAATTTCATGAAACGCTCGCAACAGGTACGCGTCCATGCCTTCCTGCTGTTCTGCGTGCTGCTTTCCACCGGTCACACCGTGCAGGGTGGCGGAACCTCGGCGGTGCCGGTCCAGGTCGTGCGTGCGGTCAACATCGAACTTGCGCCGGTGATCTGGATGCCGGGTACCGTCATCGGCCGGTTTGATTCGAAGCTGGCGGCCGAGATCGACAGCCGTATCGTCGAACTGGCGGAGGTGGGCGATCGCATTGAGACGGGCGGCGTGGTCGCCAGGCTCGATGGCACGGTATACCGCCTGCAGGTCGAGGAGGCGGAAGCGGGGATCATCCCCATCCAGGCGCGCCTTGAGTTTTACGTGCGCGAGGTCGAACGGCTCGAGATACTCGCGGAACAGAACAACGCGGCGAAAAACCGGCTGGACGAGGTTCAGTCAAACCGCAACCAGGCGCGGGGTGAACTGCAGATCCAGAAGACGCGGCTCGATCAGGCGCGCGACAGGCTGCGCAAAACGGTGATCCATGCCCCTTTCGCCGGCGTCGTCACCGATCGTTACAAGACGGAGGGCGAGTGGGTTTCCATCGGCGACGAAATCATCCGGCTCGTGAACACGGACAGGCTGGAAATCCAGGCGCGCGTGCCGGATACCAGCATTTCCTTCATCCGGCCGGGCGTCAACCTGGTGGTCAGCGACGGCCGCCGGCAGATCACGGCGGTCGTCACCACCCTGGTGCCGGTGGGCGACAGCCTGTCCCGTCTTTATGAAATCCGCCTGGCGCTGGAGCAGGATATCTGGATGACCGGCCACGCGGTGCGCATCGCCATTCCGACGGACGCGGCCCGCAGCGTCGTTGCCGTGCCCAGGGATGCGCTCGTGATACGGCAGAATAACACCCGGGTATTCCGGATCCTCGATGACAATATCGCGGAGGCCGTGACCGTGAATACGGGCATCGCCAATGACATCTTGATTGAAGTGACCGGCGGCATCAACGCCGGCGACCTGGTGGTGGTGCGAGGCAACGAACGCCTGCAACCCCGCCAGCAGGTGAGCATCCAGCAGGAGCCGCCGCCGCAGTGAAACTCACCGAGGCCAGTCTCGGCAATCCGGTTGCCGTCCTGGTCGCCGTGTTGCTGATAGCGCTGTTTGGCGGTATCAGCCTGGACTATCTTCCCGTGCAACTCACCCCCGAGATCCAGGAACCGCAAATCACCATCACCACCACCTGGCGCGCGGCGGCCCCGAACGAAGTGGAAGCGGATATCGTCGAGCCGCAGGAAAACGTCCTGCGCGGCACGCCGGGCATGACGGAGTTGCTGGGACAGGCCCAGGAAGGGCGCGGCGTCATTACCATCACCTTCGCGGTGGACATGGACCTGCGCCGGGCGCTGGTGGAAGTGCTGAACCGCCTCAACCAGGTACCGAGCTATCCGGACGATGCGGATGAGCCCACCATCAGTACGGTAGGAGGCGATGCACGCGCCATCGCCTGGTTCGTGATCAAGACCGCGCCGGGAAACGATCGCGACATCTCCAGTTACAAGGATTTCGTGGAGGAGGTCGTGCAGACCCGTTTCGAACGCATACCCGGCGTGGCGCGCTCCGAAGTCTACGGCGGGCGTGAACATGAGATCCGGATCACGTTTGATCCGTACCGCGCGGCCAGCCTCGGGATCGAATTGCCGGTCATTTCCAGGCTGGCGGGGACCAGCAAGGACATCTCCGGCGGGTTTGCCGATGTCGGCAAGCGTGAATTCAGCCTCCGTTACGCCGGCAAATACAGCATCCGCGATCTGAATGAATTGATTATCCACTGGCGCGAAGGGCGCCCGGTTTACCTGCGCGACGTGGCCGCGGTGGAGAAACGCCTGGTCGATCGCAACAGCTTCGTCATTACCAAGGGGACCCTGTCCATCGCCGTGAACGCCCAGCGGGAAACGGGAGTCAATGTCCTGCAGATCATGGCCGGACTGCGGCAGGCGATGCAGGAATTGCAGGAGGGCGCCCTGGAAAATGCCCGCCTGACCATCGAACAGGTCTATGACGAAACGACGTATATCGACAACTCCATCTTCATGCTGCGCAACAACCTGGGGCTCGGCGTCGTTCTTGCCGTTTTCGTCCTCTGGTGGTTCCTTCGGCGGTTGCGCGCCACCCTGATCGTCGCCGCCTCCATTCCCATCTGCCTGCTCGGCAGTTTTATCGTCATGTATTCGGCGGGCCGCACGCTGAACGTGATCTCGCTGGCGGGGCTCGCCTTTGCCGTCGGCATGGTGCTCGATGCCTCGATCGTGGTGCTGGAGAACATCGTCCGGTTGCGGGAACGCGGGGAGTCGCCCGATCAGGCCTCGCTGGGCGGCACCCGCCAGGTGTGGGGGGCGCTCGTTGCATCCACTGCCACGACGGTGGCCATCTTTCTTCCAATCGTTTTTCTCCGGGACGAGGCAGGGCAGTTGTTCGCCGATCTCGCCCTGACCATTTCCGCCGCCGTGTGCCTGTCGCTCCTTGTGGCAATCACTGTGGTGCCGGCCGCCGCCAGGCGTTTTCTGCACCGGCAGCGCCTGACTGATCCGCACCGGCACTGGTGGCTCGCGGCCAGCCGCACCCTCATGGTCCTGACGGACGGCCGGATGCGCCGGCTGTTCTGGATCGTCATTCTCATCAGCCTGCCGGTAGTCGTGGCCTACCGCTACCTGCCGAAAGCGGATTACCTGCCCGAAGGCAACAGGAACCTGGTTTTCGCCTACATCCTTCCGCCGCCGGGGGCGAATATCGGGCAGATCGAACACGAGATGGGACGGATCATCGCCAATCGCCTGCAGCCCCATGTCGACGGCGAGCGGGACCCGGAAGTGAAGCACTATTTTTTTGTGGCCATCCCCCGCGGTGTCTTTCTCGGTGTGCGCGCCCGCGACCCGGCGGAAACGGACAAGCTGCTGCCGCTGGTCCGGTCCGTCATCGACGGTTTTCCGGATACCATTGCCGTGGCCAACCGCGCCTCGCTGTTCGGGGGATTCGGCGAGGGCCGCACCATCGACATGGATCTGCAGGGGCGGGATATCGCGGCCCTGATGGAGGCGGCCCAGTTGGGCTTTTATGCCATCGGCCAGAAACTCCCGGAGGCGACGGTCCGGCCTTTCCCCGGGCTTGAACTGGACCAGCCGGAATTGCGCCTCGTCCCGAACGATCGCCGGATCGCCGAGGCCGGCTGGGATCGAGGCACGATCTCCGGCATCGTCCGTGCCTTTGGCGACGGCTTGTATGTCGGCGATTATTTCGATGGGGAACAGACGATCGACATTATCGTCCGTTCCGAAACCTGGCAGACGCCGGAAGAGTTAACGGCCATGCCGCTGGCCACTCCCGGGGCCGGCATCCTGCCGCTCGGCGAGCTGCTCGATGTTGCCTATACCTCGGGCCCGGAAGAGATCCGGCGTATCAACCGGCGCCGTACCGTGACCCTGCGTGTCAGCCCGCCGGAGCATATGTCCCTGGAGGCGGCACTTGACCGGCTCCGCTCGGAAGTGGAGCCGCTGGTGCGGGCCAATCTCCCGGAAGACGGCGATGTCCGGTATACCGGCACGGCCGACAAGCTCCAGTCGGCCCTGAAGAGCATGCGCGGGAGTTTTCTTCTGGCCGTGGTTATTCTCTACCTGCTGATGAGCGCGTTGTTCCAGTCGTTCCGAGACAGCCTGCTGGTCATCCTGTCCCTGCCCCTCGCGACGGTAGGCGGGGTCATTGCCCTTAACCTCATCAACAGCGTACCGGCCTGGTTCGGGGTGGCCGTGTTCCAACCCATGGACCTGCTCACCATGATCGGCTTTGTTATCCTGCTCGGGATCGTGGTCAATAACGCCATCCTGCTGGTGTACCAGGCCCGGTCCGGCGAGCGGGAAGAAGGCCTGAACCGGCGCGAGGCCGTGAACCAGGCCATTCATATCCGCCTGCGGCCCATCCTGATGAGCACGCTGACCACCGTTTTCGGCATGCTGCCGCTTTTACTGGTCCCCGGGCCGGGCACCGAGCTCTACCGCGGGATGGCGGGGGTAATCGTCGGCGGCATGCTGGTCAGCGTGGTCTTTACCCTGGTGTTGCTGCCCAGCCTGTTGCGCATCGGGGAAGACCGCAGTGGGGTCGTGCAGCGCGATGCAGGTGGAGAAGGACTTGCAGATGCCCCCTGAATCCCTGAAACTGGTCGGCGAAATCTGCGATGTCACTGAACATAGACGGCATAACACAATGTCCTGCAGCGAAAAAATACTGACACGGCTAGCCGGCGTCCTCATAATTATGGGTCTGCTGACAAGCCTGCCTGTCGCGGCCGCCACCACTCACACCCTGCACAATGACAGGGATACGGTGGTAGGGCAGTTGACCACTGTGCAGGCGGGACCCAGAGACACGCTGCTCGATATCGGCCGCGTCCATGGTTTCGGCTATCACGATCTGAAACTACTGAACCCCGAGGTAGACACGTGGCTGCCGGGCGAGGGGACGGAGGTCCTGCTGCCCGCCCAGTTCATTCTGCCGAACGTACCGCATGAAGGCATCGTCCTCAACATCCCTGAAATGCGGCTGTACTATTTTCCGGAGCGTAAACGCGGCGGGCCGTATGAGGTGATCACCTATCCGCTTGGCGTGGGCAGGGAAGGCTGGTCCACACCTTACGTCAGAACGCGGGTCGCCGAAAAAAAGGTCCGGCCGGTATGGCACCCCCCGGAATCCATCCGCGAGGAGCATGCCGCGATGGGCCGCCCCCTGCCGAAGCGGGTGGAACCCGGACCGGAGAACCCGCTCGGTGAGCACGCCCTGGGACTCGGGCTGCCGATGTACCTCATTCACGGGACCAACAAGCCCTTTGGCGTGGGCATGCGCGTCAGCCACGGCTGTATCCGCCTCTATCCAGAAGATATCGAGGACCTGTTCCAGCGGGTAAAGATCGGCACGTCGGTCAACATCATCAACCAGCCTTACAAGATCGGCGAACTGGATGGCGTCATCTACCTGGAAGTTCACCCCCACCTGATCGAAGATACGGAATATTTTGCGCAGAACAGTCTTACCGAGGTCGTCAAGTACATCGTCTCCAACACGAAAGAGCGTCAATATGAAATCGACTGGTCACAGGTCAAGCGGGTCGTGGAGGAATCCAGGGGGGTACCGGTGGCCATCGGCATGCACACGCCGGTCATACGGGTTTCCGCCGGCCAGGACATCCTCCCCGAAACGGCGACAATGGACATGCGTGGCGTGGAAGTCCAGCTTGAACTGCAGGCCGGCCACCCGGCCGAGTAGGCAGAAATAAAAAAGCCCCCAATCCCGGGATCGGGATCAGGGGTTTTCAGCAGTTTTTGTAGCGTGTTCCGGCAAGGATTACTTCATCATCGCCTTTTCAAACATCCGATCAAGCTTTCTGGAATTCTCGTTGCAACAGGTCAGCGCCGCCTCGGCATCCTTGCTGGCCTGGTCTGCTGCATATGCGGCTTCCGAAGCGACGGTGTGGGCGTTCTGCGCCAGGGTGTAAGCGTCATTGGCCCTGGCCATCGCTGCGTTTGCGGCCGCCTTGGCTTCTTCGATTTGTGTCATGTCCGCACAACCGCTTGCCAGTCCCACGGAGAGGACAAGTAGTGAGGTTTTAATAAATGTTGTTCGCATAATTGTTTCTCCCGTTAACCTGTAACCTGTGGCTGAGGTCATCCCCAGTTCTTTCCAGTCAGCCGAATAATGACCGATTTTGGCCTGATTATCAATGAATTTGGCGCCTGATTGCGATTGCAACGGCTAACCGGGGAGCGGATTTTCGGCGTACCTTGCTGCCGGCGTTGCGGTGGTCATGGCGGTATTTTCCTGCGGCCGGTGCCGCGTGCTTCGGGTCGAAAACGCGACGGGACGCGGCCGGCCCGGGCCGGGACGATCCGGGTCGTACCGACGTACGCCACGAGCCGGGGCGCGTGCACCGTGCGCCAAAGCCGGGCGCACCGCGGGGAAAACACCGGCATCAGCGCCCGACGCCCGTGGGCGGTCGTTTCAGGCGCTGGTCGTGATGCTCATTGATGAAATTCGCGATGGCTTCTTCAAAACTCGAAATGGGTTTGAGTTCGCACTGGGCATCAAACCATGACAGGATCTGGTTGATATCCATATCGCCTTCGACGCGGTAGGTTTCGGGCGTCAGGTAATTGTAAGCGGTCAGGTAACCCATGAGATAGTTCTTGAAGTGGTCGTAGGTATCGGCGGCGCGGGCCAGGTTATAACTGTGGCAGGATTTGTTGCCCGGCCCCCAGATGGCGTAATGCCCGCTTTTGTCCGCCGCGTAACCGCTCACGGTCACCAGCAGCGCTGCTGCAATTAATACCCGCATTTTCATTCTCCCTTAGGATCGATCAGTTATCATCCGGCGAGTTGCTTCAGGCCGCGCGTCAGCCGCCGGATCCCTTCCTGCGCCGTTGCCCGGTCCAGGGCGCCGTAAGCGACGCGCAGGTAGCCGCCGTTTGTCATGCCGAATGTGGCGCCCGGGATCACGGCGACGCCGTGTTCCCGGATAAGCTTTTCAACGAGGGAAGTATCATCCATTTCTGAATTCATCTTCAAAAAAAGGTAGAGGGCCCCGTCGCTGTGTGGCACCCGGCAAATATCACCGATGGCGTCCAGTTCGTCGAGTACAATGTTACGCACTTCCTCG
>CAZXGW010000067.1:0-7748 GCA_964640355.1 uncultured Enterobacteriaceae bacterium | reverse complement strand
AGTTAACGAACGCAAGGATATTTTTCCTTAATTTAATAAAAAATCCATACTGGAGAGAATGGAGGATCGATCATGCCCGGACGTAATTTTCTTTTTATCCCAGGTCCGACCAATGTCCCGCAGCGCGTCCGAAATGCGATGGCGATTGAGCAGGAAGATATGCGCGGGGTTGATTTCCCGGAACTCACGCTGCCCCTGTTCGCGGATCTCAAAAAAATATTCATGACAAAAACGGGACGGGTATTTGTCTTTCCCGCCTCCGGTACCGGCGGCTGGGAAGCCGCGGTCACCAACACCCTCTCGCCGGGCGACAAGGTGCTGATGTCCGGTTTCGGACACTTCAGCAACCTCTGGATCGATCTCTGCCAGCGCCACGCCCTGGACGTGCAGGCCCTCGAGGTCGACTGGGGCGAAGGCGTACCGGTCGAACAATATGCGGATATTCTGAAGAAGGACAAGGAAAAGAAGATCAAGGCGGTATTCGCTACCCACAACGAAACCGCTACCGGTGTCACCAGCGATGTTCCCGCCGTGCGCAAGGCGCTCGATGACGCCGATCATCCGGCCCTGCTGTTCGTGGATGGAGTGAGTTCCGTGGCGAGCATCGATTTCCGCATGGACGAATGGCGGGTGGATCTCTGCGTCAGCGGTTCGCAGAAGGGCTTAATGCTGCCCACCGGCCTCGGCATCGTGTGCGCCAGCCAGAAGGCGCTGGAGGCGCGCAAGGAAGCAAAGCTCTACCGAACGTTTTTCAGTTTCGATGACATGATGGCTACCAACGACAACGGGTTCTTCCCCTACACGCCGGCCACGATCCTGCTCAGGGGCCTGCGCGAGGCGGTCAACATGCTGCTCGAGGAGGGCCTCGAGAATGTCTTCAAGCGGCATAATCGCATGGCCACCGCGGTGCGCAAGGCCGTCGAGGCCTGGGGGAAAAGCGCACCCGGGATCAGGCTGGTCGCCAAGGAACCGAAGTGGCATTCCGACACCGTGAGCGCGATCTATGTGCCGGAAGGATTCGACGGCAACGAAGTGGTGCGGCGCGCCTACAAGTTTTACAACCTGGCCCTGTCGGTCAGCCTGGCCAAGATCGCGGGCAAGGCCTTCCGCATCGGCCACCTGGGCGACATGAATGAATTGATGATCCTGACCCCCATCACCGGCGCCGAGATGGCCATGCGGGATTTGGGAATCCCGGTTGAACTCGGCTGCGGTGTCGCCGCCGCGCAGGAATACCTGCGCAGCACGGCGCGCCAGGTGCGGGGTTGAGATCAGATAACGCGAGGATGAAAAGATGAGTTTTACCCAGTACGAGCCCGCGCGGACGCGTTTGCAGCGCAGCGAGCTGGCCGTCCCCGGTTCCAGCCCGAACATGTTCGAGAAGGCCGCGGCCAGCAATGCCGATTATATCTTCCTGGATTGCGAAGACGCCGTCATCCCGGACGACAAGCCCCAGGCCCGAAAGAATATCATCCAGGCGCTGAACGACATTGACTGGCGCGGCAAAACCATGTCGGTCCGCATCAACGGCCTGGACACCCATTACATGTACCGCGACGTCGTCGATATCGTTGAACAGGCCGGCGACAGGCTCGACACGATCCTGATCCCCAAGGTGGGGACGCCGGGCGACGTCTACATGGTGGACTGCCTCGTCACCCAGATCGAGACCGCCATGGGGCTCAAGAAGCGGATCGGTCTCGAATGCCTGATCGAAACGGCGCTGGGCGGGGCCAACGTCATGGCCATCGCCCAGTCCAGCCGGCGGCTCGAGGCATTGCACTTCGGCGTCGCGGATTACGCCGCGAGCATGCGCGCGCGCACCACCAATATCGGCGGCCTCAATCCCGACTATAATTGTGACGGCGCGCTTGCTGACCAGTGGCATGCGGCGCTGGTCAGCATGGCCACGGCCTGCCGCGCTTTCGGCCTGCGTGCCATCGACGGCCCGTACGGCGATTTCAATGATCCCGAAGGCTACCGGGCGGCGGCGAGGCGGGTCGCCGCGCTCGGCTATGAAGGCAAGTGGGCGATTCATCCCTCGCAGATCGATCTTGCCAACGAGGTGATGTCGCCGCCGGATAAAGAGGTGACCCGGGCTAAACGGGTGCTGGAAGCGCTGGAAGCGGCGGCCAGGGCCGGCAAGGGCGCCGCGCAACTCGACGGCAAGATGATCGACGCCGCGTCCGAGCGCATGGCGAGGAACATCGTCAGGCAGGCGGAAATGATTTCAGCGAAGGAGAAATCAGTCAAACAATGAGAGGCATAGATCATGGATATCCATGAATATCAGGCAAAAGAAATTCTGTCTGACTTCGGCGTGGCGATACCGCAGGGCGGCCTGGCCTACAGCCCCGAACAGGCCGTTTACCGGGCGCATGAGATCGGCGGTGAAAAATGGGTGGTGAAGGCCCAGATCCATTCCGGCGCCCGCGGCAAGGCGGGGGGAATCAAGATCTGCGCCGATGAAGACGAGATCTGGCGGGCCGCCGAGGAATTGCTCGGGAAACGAATCATCACCATCCAGACGGGGCCGCAGGGCAAGGTCTGTCACCGCCTCTACATTGAAGCGGCGACCGATATCAGGAAGGAATTCTACCTCGGGTTTGTGCTCGACCGGGCCAAGGAGCGGGTGGCGGTGGTCGCGTCTGCCGAAGGCGGGATGGAGATCGAGGAAATCGCCATGGAAAAACCGGACTCGATTATCCGGGTCACGGTCGAGCCCGCCGTCGGCATGCAGCCCTTCCAGGCGCGTGAAATCGCCTTTGCCCTGGGGCTGGACAAGTCGCTGGTCAACCAGGCCGTTACCACCCTGTTGGGCTGTTACCGCGCCTTTCGCGACCTGGACGCGACGATGGTGGAGATCAATCCCCTGGTGGTGACCGGTGACGGCCGACTGATCGCCCTCGACGCGAAGATGGGATTTGACGACAACGCGCTCTTCCGGCGGCCGAACATCTCGGAGCTCCGCGACAAGTCCCAGGAAGACCCTCGGGAAATGCGGGCGGCCGATCGCGGCCTGAGTTACGTCAGCCTGGACGGCAACATCGGATGCATCATCAACGGCGCGGGTCTTGCCATGGCGACCATGGACATGATCAAGCACGCGGGCGGCGAACCCGCCAACTTCATGGACATCGGCGGCGGCGCCTCCCCGGAACGTGTTGAAAAGGCCTTTAACCTCGTGCTGTCCGATGACAACGTGGAGGCCATACTGGTTAACATCTTTGCCGGCATCAACCGCTGTGACTGGGTGGCCGAGGGCGTGGTCCAGGCGGTTCAGAAAATCGATCTCAAGATTCCCCTGGTGGTCAGGTTGTCGGGAACGAATGTCGAGGCCGGCCGGCGCATCCTGAAAGAAAGCGGTTTGCCGATCATCATGGCGGATACCCTGGCGGAAGCCGCCGAGAAAGTCGTCGCCGCCTGGAAAAAAGCCACCGGCAAGTAAGAGGGTCCAATCATGTCAATCCTGCTAGATGAAAAAACAAAGGTGATCGTTCAGGGATTTACCGGTCAAATCGGCACCTTCCATGCGAAGGAAATGATCGACTACGGCACCAATGTGGTCGGCGGCGTCACACCCGGCAAGGGCGGCACCATGCATCTTGACTGCCCGGTGTTCAACACGGTCAAGGAGGCCGTCGAGGCGACGGGCGCCACGGCCAGTATTATATTCATCCCCGCCCCGTTTGCCGCCGACGGCATCATGGAGGCCGCGGATGCCGGTATCAAGTACTGTGTAGCGATCACGGACGGCATACCGGCGCACGATATGATCCGCGTCAAGCGCTACATGCGGCGCTACCGCGCCGAAGAGAAGATGGTCCTGACCGGACCCAATTGCGCGGGCACCATCAGCCCCGGAAAGGCCATGATGGGGATCATGCCGGGGCACATCTACATGCAGGGCCCGGTGGGCATCATCGGGCGGTCGGGCACCCTGGGCTATGAAGCCGCTTCGCAGATGAAGGCGATGGGCATCGGCGTCAGCACCAGTGTCGGCATCGGCGGAGACCCGATCAACGGCAGTTCTTTCAAGGATCACCTCGAGCGTTTTGAGGAGGATCCTGAAACGAAGGCAGTGGTCATGATCGGCGAGATTGGCGGTCCCCAGGAGGCGGAGGCGGCGCATTTCGCCAAGGAGAACATGAAAAAACCGGTCATCGGCTATATCGCCGGGCTCACGGCGCCCAAAGGCCGCCGCATGGGACATGCCGGGGCGATCATTTCCGCTTTCGGTGAAAGCGCCGCCGAGAAGGTCGAGATTCTCCAGGAATGCGGCGTAACCGTCGTCCCCGATCCTGCCTCGTTCGGCACCGTTGTCCAGAAGGTGGTAGCCAAGGTCAGTTGATGATACGCGACGTGTATAGCGGCGACGGGAGGCGGAAGGAAAATGAGCAAGCCTAAAGTGATCATTACCCGGCGCTGGCCGGAGGCGGCGGAGGCCAGGGCAAAGGACCTTTTCGATGCCGTGCTGAATGAACACGATCAACCCATGACAAAGGAAGAGCTGCAGGAGGCGATGCGCACCGCGGAGGCCGTATGTCCCACGGTGTCCGACAATATCTCTGCGGAAGTGCTCGGCGCGGAACCGCTCAAGTGCAGGATCCTGGGTAATTTCGGGGTGGGCTTCAATCATATTGATATCGACGCGGCGAAAGACCGCGATATTGTCGTCACCAATACCCCGGACGTCTTGACGGACTGCACCGCTGACATTGCCATGACCCTGATGCTCATGGTGGCCCGCCGGGCGGGTGAAGGCGAGCGGCACGTGCGGAGCAGGCAGTGGACCGGCTGGCGCCCGACCCACATGATGGGGACGAAGGTAACCGGCAAGACGCTGGGGCTCATCGGCATGGGCAGGATTGCACGCGCCATGGCGCACAAGGCCCATCACGGTTTCGGCATGAAAATCATTTTTTGCGATCCCTACCCCCCGCCGCCGGAGATCATCAGGAATCTTGACGCCCGGCCGCGCGATTCCATCGAAGAGGTGTTGCAGGAAGCTGATTTTGTTTCATTGCATTGCCCCGGCGGCAAGGAGACCTATCACCTGATTAATGAAGACAGGTTCGCGCTGATGAAGCGCGGCGCCTTTATTATCAACAGCGCCCGCGGCGACGTGATCGACACGAAAGCGCTGATCGCCGCCCTGAAAAACGGCAGGATCGCGGGCGCAGGACTCGATGTGTATGAGGGAGAGCCGAAGGTTCACGAGGAACTGCTTGCCATGGAGAATGTCGTGCTTTTCCCGCATCTGGGCAGCGCGTCACTGGAGACCCGCATTGCCATGGGCATGCGAGCCATCGATAATGTCCAGGCCTATTTCGAAGGCAAAGAACCGCGTGATCGTGTGGTGTGAGTGAAAAGTCGCAAGATTCGGCGGCGGCTGAAGAACTTGTTGTCACTCCCGACCAGCTCGACGCCGCGGCTGCCAGGTACGCAAGCGAAGTCCTCGAACTTCTGAGGGAGCAGTTATGTTCGGTTATCAGGGAACGCAGCCCGGAAATTCTTCCCGCCTTTGACGGGCAGGCGCCCGTTTCCGTCACTGACGGGAAATTTCTGCTCAATATCCTCCAGGCCTGGGGGATCTGGTTCCAGTTATTGAACGTGGCGGAAGAAAATGCCGCCATGCGCCGGCGCCGCC
Organism: uncultured Enterobacteriaceae bacterium; assembly: GCA_964640355.1. Classification (GTDB taxonomy): domain Bacteria; phylum Pseudomonadota; class Gammaproteobacteria; order Eutrophobiales; family Eutrophobiaceae; genus CAZXGW01. The sequence continues at coordinate 2,098 of CAZXGW010000067.1, read as the reverse complement.
AGATGGAAAAGGCCGCCGGCCTCGAAAAAGTGCCCGGGACCTTCGCCAATGTATTGTCACAATCAAGGGAAGCCGGTGTCACCGCCAGGGAAATCCAGGCCCTGCTTGACAGGGCGCACATACGGCCCACCCTGACCGCCCATCCCACCGAAGCCAAGCGCGTGACGGTGCTGGAGATCCACCGGCGCATCTATGTCCTGCTCTACCGGCTGGAGGCTGAACGCTGGACGTTGCGCGAGCGCCAGAAATTTACCGAAGCCCTGAGGAACGAAGTTGATCTCTTGTGGTTGACGGGTGAACTGCGGCTGGAAAAACCGTCGGTTTCCCAGGAAGTAGCCTGGGGACTGCATTTTTTTGAACAGGCCCTTTTCGAACGTGTCCCGGAATTGACCGAGCGGCTGGAATGGGCGTTGTCGAAGCATTATCCCGGACGGGAATTTCATATCCCGCCTTTCTTCCAGTTCGGATCGTGGATCGGCGGAGACCGGGACGGCAACCCGTTCGTGACGAACGAGATCACCCGGGACACCTTGCTCAGAAACCGCAGGGCGATTATACATCATTACCAGAGGAAGCTGGTCGAACTCACCAGGAAGGCAAGCATAACGAAGCACGCCGTCAATCTCTCCGGGGAATTTGAAATCGCCCTTGATCGCCTGCTCGAGGAAACGGGGCAGAAGAAAATCCTGTCTACAAGAAACCCCGGCGAAGTCTTCAGGCAGTATGCGACGTGCATGTCTTTAAAGATGGACGGCACGGCGGTGAAGCCCGACAACGGATCCGGCGGCGCGGTGCGGTATGACAACGCGGATGAATTCATCAACGATCTCAGGATTATGGAAAACGGGTTGATAAATTCCGGTTGCGCATTTCACGCCAAATCGCTGGTAACGCCCCTGCGGCGGGAGGCAGAGGCCTTCCGTTTCCGCACCGTTCGTCTCGATCTCAGGGAAAATACAACGGTGATCAACCATACACTTGCGTGTATCTGGCGCGAATTGAACGGGAACGGCGAACCTCCGGATGCGGCTTCCGAAAAATGGCGCGAATGGCTGGCATCGGAGCTTGTGCGCCCCCTGGACTCTTTGCCCGTGTTCAGGACCCTGGATGACAGGGCGGAATCCACGTTCGGCCTGTTCCGGATGGTCGCGGACCTGATCGACAAGCTGGATCGGGAAGCCTTCGGCAGCTTTATCCTGAGCATGACGCGGTCAGTCGCGGATGTCCTCGGCGTCTACCTGCTGGCGAAATACGCGGGACTGTTTGTCGACAGGGAAGGGACTGAAAGCTGTCGTTTGCCCGTCGTCCCGCTGTACGAGACCATTGGTGATCTGCGCTGCGCCCCGGCCATGGTGAAGGAACTGCTGACTACGCCGGTCGTCAGGCGGTCAGTCAAGAACCAGGGCGGGATCCAGGAGATCATGATCGGTTACTCCGACTCCAACAAGGATGGCGGGTTTATTACGGCGAACTGGGAGTTGAACAGGGCGCAGTTGAACCTTACCCGGACGGGGGAAGAATGCGGGATCACCATCACGTTCTTTCACGGCCGCGGCGGTTCCGTCAGCCGGGGCGGCGCGCCCACCGGCCATGCCATCGCGGCCCAGCCGGCCGGTTCCGTGCATGGCCATATGCGCCTGACGGAACAGGGCGAAGTCGTGTCCTCGAAATATGCCAATGAGGGCACCGCGCAGTACCAGATGGAACTGCTTTCCGCGAGCGTGTTCGAGCACACGCTGAAATCTCTAGACGAAAGCGAACTGAAACCGAATCCTGAATTCGATGAGGCCATGGAGGCGTTGTCCAGCCTCGCCCACGCGCATTACCGGAAGCTGGTGGAGACAGAAGGGCTGGTGGATTACTACAGCGCCGCAAGCCCGGTGGAAGAGCTCGCGATGATGAACATCGGCTCGCGGCCGGCGCGCCGTTTCGGCGCGAAAACGCTGGGCGATTTGCGCGCCATACCGTGGGTGTTTGCCTGGACGCAGAACCGACACCTGGTGCCGGGCTGGTACGGGGTCGGTACCGCCATTGAGAGTTTCGTCAAGGTGCGGGGTGAAAACGGGTCTGACCTCCTCAAACGGATGTTCCGGGAATC
>CAZXGW010000066.1:0-7802 GCA_964640355.1 uncultured Enterobacteriaceae bacterium | reverse complement strand
ATATAGTTCACCTGGCCGGCGCTCCCCCGTTTCACGACGGTAAAGGGTGGCGGTAACTGCAAATCCCGCCCGCCCTCGGCGTAAACCAGGCCGTCTTTCGCCAGGCGGTTTTTTTCATGGATGAGGAGGCAACTCTGTTCAACCAGTCGTTCGCCGAACGGCGGATCGAGGAAGATGAGATCGAAGGTCAACGCAGAATGCCTGAGCCACGCCAGGGCCTCGCCACGCACAAGGCGGCAGGCCCGCTCCGCGCCAAGGGCGGCGATGTTCTCTTCAAGACAGGCGGCCACACGCGGATCTTTCTCGACGAATACCACCGACTTTGCGCCGCGCGAGATTGCTTCCAGTCCGAGGACGCCGGTGCCGGCAAAAAGATCAAGGCATTCCGCGCCCGCGATGACAGGCTGCAGCCAGTTGAAGAGCGTCTCCCTCACCCGGTCCGGCGTCGGTCTCAGGCCCGTCCGGTCCGGCACCGCCAGTTTTCTGCCGCGCCATTTGCCCGCGATAATGCGGATTCTGCCCGGCGGTTTACGCTTCAGTGTCTTTCCCCCCGGGTCTGCGGTCCCACCAGAACGGTCACCAGCCTGTCCGGGAAAAGGTGGCGGCGGAAGGCCTCGCGGACCTGGTCCGCGGTGACCTCCTCGACGTTCCGGACGTAAGTTTCGAGGTAATCCAGCGGCAGGTCGTAAAAACCGATGAGTGCGAGATTGGCGACAATATCGCTGTTGCTGTCAATGCGCAGGGGAAATCCGCCGCTGATGTTCTTCTTCGCGGCCATGAGTTCGGCCTCGGCCGGCCCCCGCTCGAGGTACGACTGCAACTGATCATGCAGCAGTTCCACGGCCGCCTCGGCCTGGTCGGTGCGCGTCTGCAGGCCGGCGACAAACGGCCCCGGCCGGAACATCGGCAGAAAATAACTGTAGGCACTGTAAGACAGGCCGCGTTTTTCCCGGATCTCCCTGAACAAAAGCGATACCATGCCGCCGCCGCCGAGCACGTGGTTGCCCACCAGCAGCGGGAAAAAATCCGGATCACCGCGCCGGATGCCGGGTTGGCCCACCAGGATATGGGTCTGGGTCGAGGGATGGTCAACCATGATCGTTTTCGCCCCCGCCAAACGGGGAACGTCCGGCAGGGGCGGTGCCTTTTCTCCCGGCGGCAGATCCGCCAGCAACTCATTCACCAGCGCCGCGGCGTCGTCACGGTCGAGATCACCGACGATGGCGATGACGGCATTGCGCGCCGTATAAAATCGCCCGTGAAAGGCCGCGACATCTGAGCGGCTGATGTTTTGCAGGGAGTCCTCGGTGCCTTCACTGGGAAAGGCGTAGGGATGTTCACCGTACAGGGCGGCGTAAAAGGCATCGCTGGCCAGATCGTCGGGCGATTGTTGCTTCTCCCGGATGGCCGTCAGGGCGCGATCACGCTGGCGCCTGAAGGCATCCTCGGGAAAATCCGGGGCGGTGATCACGCGCCTGAAATTCTCCAGGGCGGGTTTCAGCAGCTCCGGGTCGGACAGGCTGCGCAGGCTGACCGTGGCCGAATCCCTCCCGGCATCAAAGCCATATACCGCGCCGAGGTCCTCAAAACCGCGGCTGATCGCATCTGCCGACAAACCGCCGGCGCCTTCCGCCAGCAGGCTGTTGGTCAGTTTCGCGAGGCCAGGGCTGTTTCCGTCGCGACTGCTGCCGGCCGCAAAGATCACCTGGATGTCCACCATGGGCAACTCACGGGTCTCGACAAAATACACGCCGGCGCCGCGGTCTGACTGCCAATGCCGGATGTCCGGCATGGCCTGGGCACTCGCACAGGTGAAGAGCAGCAGCCACGGTAAGTATTTACTCATGCCCATGCGCTGATCCTCCACCGGCCGGGGGTTGGACCGCCTGGTCAAGGGGTTGCGGTTCGAGTTCCGCGACGGTAAGGCCGGTATCGACCAGGTATTTTTTTGCCGCCGCCATGATCTGATCGGCGGTCACGGCCCTGACGCGCTCGACGTACTCATCGGCGTGCCGCCAGGACAGGCCGACGGTTTCCAGGATGCCGATGATCATGCCCTGGTAAAATATCGAATCGCGCTCGTACACGTCATCGGCCACCACCTGCGCCTTTACGCGCCTGAGCTCCGCGTCGCTTACCGGCGCTGACTGGAGATCCACGATCTCGCCGCGTATCGCCTGTTCGAGTTCCGCGACGGTACGGCCTTCCGCCGGCACGGCGCTGATCACAAGGATATTATCCAGGCGCGCGCCCAGGCTGTAGTCGACGCTGATCGCGGCGGCGATCTCCTGCCCGCGCACGAGCCTGCTCGCAAAACGGGCGCTGTTGCCGCCGTCAAGCACACCGGCCAGCACTTCAAGCGCATACGGCTCCCATTCAGGCACCCGATCGGGATGATCGAGCGCGGATATCAGCACCGGCACCTTGTAGGACATCAGCAGGTGCGGCACTTCCGCCGGCCGCCTGATCACGATCCGTTTCATTCCCTGCTGTGGGACTTCCGGCTGTTTGTCTGCCGCGGGCACTTCACCCGCCGGCAGCGGGGCGAAATGTTTCTCCGCAAGCGCCAGCACGTCCCCGGGATCGACATCGCCGACCACCACGAGGGTGGCATTGTTCGGCGCGTACCACTTTTCATACCAGCGCCGCAGGTCGGCGACCGTCATCGTTTCGAGGTCATGCATCCAGCCGATGATCGGGTGGCGGTAGGGGCTGGTCTGGAAGGCGGTGGCCTTCATGACTTCATACAGCGCTGACTGCGGGTTGTCATCCGTGCGCCAGCGGCGTTCTTCCTTTACAACTTCTATCTCCTTCGCGAATTCATCCGGCGGCAGGGTGAGATTGCGCATCCTGTCCGCCTCCAGTTCAAAGCTGACCGGCAGGCGGGTTTTTTCCAGCGTCTGGAAATAGGCGGTATAGTCGGCGCCGGTAAAGGCGTTCTCCGACCCGCCGTTTTCCGAAATGATCCGGGAGAATTCGCCGGGGGGGTAGTTTTCGGTGCCCTTGAACATCATGTGCTCCAGGACGTGCGAAATGCCGGTGATGCCGGGATGTTCATAGCTCGATCCCACCTTGTACCATACCTGTGAAACCACCACCGGCGCCCGGTGGTCCTCTTTCACCAGCAGCTTGAGCCCGTTGTCCAGCACGAATTCGTGGACCTGGGCCCGTGCCGGCCCGCCCAGGCCAAGTCCCGGCAGCAACAGTGCTATGCATAACAGCGATCTCACGGCACGTCCCGTTTTCCTGTTGTTTGTTATCTCCGATATGCCCCGGCCCGGCCTCTCCCTGATCCCTGATTGATATCAGGTAATGAAATGGCGGGATGCCTCCGGCTGCGATTCCCCAACCGGCATGTGCGACGGCCAGGCTGCGGGTGAACGTCAGCCTGATTTGTACCGTACGGGTGCAGCGTGTTTGCAGCCAGCCTGCAGCACTGCCACGAGTTTTTTTAGAGTCTGCCTGGCTTTGGTAGTTCGCGATGGCTTGATGGTAGGATACCGCATTTCCGGCAGCCCACGACCATGAACACAGGATTGAAGGAAAAGACGCAGGAGGAGGGCGGTTCCCGATTCGCCGAACGCCTGTGGCGGGGGCTCAAACGCACCCGTGCCATGCTGTTCCCCGATCACCGGGTGCCGGTCCGGGGGGGCCAGGTGCCCGACCGGCAACTTCTGGATGATCTCGAAGATCGATTGCTGCAGGCCGATGTCGGTGTCGCGGCAACTGCCGCCATTATGAACGCCTTGGCGTCGCGGCTCACCGCGGAGGGCGGTGATGCACAGTCATGGCAGAAACACCTGCACCACGTCATGGCGGAAATCCTCGCCCCCATCGATAAGCCCCTGGTCATTCCGGAAAACGGCGTCCGCCCCTTTGTAATCCTCATGGCCGGCGTTAACGGCGCCGGCAAGACCACCAGCATCGGCAAGCTTGCCCATTACTACCAGGCACGGGGGGGGCGGGTGATGCTCGCCGCGGGCGACACCTTCCGGGCGGCGGCGATCGAGCAACTGCAATCATGGGGCGAGAGAAACAGGGTCCCCGTCATTGCGCAGCAGAGCGGCGCCGACTCCGCCGCCGTAATTTATGACGCCCTGCAGTCCGCACGGGCGCGGGGCACCGACATTCTGATCGCGGACACGGCGGGACGGTTGCACACGCAGGGCAACCTGATGCAGGAGCTGAAGAAGGTGCGCCGGGTGATCACGCGGTTCGATGCAGACATTCAGATCGAATGCCTGCTGGTCATCGATGCCGGAACGGGCCAGAACGCGCTTTCGCAGGCGCGGAAGTTCAACGAGGCCATCGGTATCACCGGCCTCCTGCTGGCCAAGCTGGATGGCACGGCGAAAGGCGGGATCGTTTTCGCGCTGGCGCGGGAAACGGGTATCCCGGTACGCTTTGTCGGCGTGGGCGAAAAGATCGACGACTTGCAGGTATTCAATCACGAGGCGTTTCTGGCCGCCCTGCTTGAATCCTCTTCATGATCCAGTTCACCGGCGTTCACAAACAATATCCCGGCGGGGTGGACGCCCTCAAAAACATCAGCATGCACATCGAGCAGGGGGCAATGGCCTTCATCACCGGCCGCTCGGGAGCCGGCAAGAGCACCCTGCTGCGTCTGATCGCCCTGATCGAACGCGCTACGCGCGGCCAGATCATCGTCAACGGCCAGAATCTCGATCGCGTCCGGCGCAGCCGCATTCCCCATTTCCGCCGGAACATCGGTTTCATGTTCCAGGATCACAGGCTGCTCAACGACCGCACGGTGTTCGACAACGTCGCCCTGCCGCTCGTGATCGCGGGCATCCGCCACCAGGAGATCAAAAAGCGGGTGCAGGCCGCGCTCGACAAGGTCAGCCTGCTCCCCAGGCAGAACGCCAGGCCCATGACCCTGTCCGCCGGCGAGCAGCAGCGCGTCGGCATTGCGCGCGCCGTGGTGCACCGGCCGGCCCTGCTGCTCGCGGATGAACCGACAGGCAACCTCGATCCGATCCTGTCCTGGGAAATCATGTGCCTGTTCGAGCAATTCAACCGCGTCGGCGTGACGGTGCTGATCGCAAGCCACGATCTCGAGATGATCCGGAAAATGAAGAAACGGATCATCACCCTGCGGGAAGGCCGGATCCTCACGCACGCGGGCGGCGCCGGCGAGGACTGATGATCGCACGCTCCGCAAGACCGGCGCTCCGGCAGAGGACGCCCACCTTCGGCCAGCGGTTCGTGACCTGGTGTCTGCAGCATGCACAGGCGCTGATCTACAGCCTGGGCCAGCTCTGGCATAACCCGCTTGCCAGCCTGCTGACCGCCGCCGTGATCGGTATTGCACTGGCGTTGCCCGCCGGCTTTTACGTCATCCTCGAGAACGCGCGGCACCTGACCGCCGGATGGGGCGGTTCGGTGCAAATCGCCGCGTTCCTGCGGATGGATGTCGGGGAGCCAGCGGCCCAGCGGCTGGCACACCAGATCGCACAGCGCGCCGAAGTCCTCGAGGTGAAACTCATCCCGCCCGAGGAGGCCCTCAGGGAATACCGGCGGCACTCCGGGTTTGCGGAGGCGCTCGATGTGCTGGAGGAAAATCCGCTGCCTGCCCTCCTGTTGATCCGGCCCCGCCTCGATGGCGAATCCACACGGCCGGCAGATGCCCTGCTGGAGATGCTGAAAAGCCTGCCCGAGGTTGACGCCGCCCAGTACGATCAGCAATGGCTGCAGCGCCTCACCGCGATCATCGGCATCGTCCAGCGGGCGGTCATGATCCTCGCGTTGTTCCTGGCCGCGGCGGTCCTTCTCATCGTCGGCAATACCATCCGCATGCTGATCTACCACCGCCGCCCCGAAATCGAGATTGCCAAGCTGTTCGGCGCCACGGACAGTTTCATCCGCCGGCCGTTTCTCTACAGTGGCGTCTGGTACGGCCTCTGCGGCGGGGTGATCGCCTGGCTTCTGGTCACCGCGTCGCTGATGGCGCTCGCCCGGCCGGCAGGGGAACTCGCCCGGCTTTATGCCAGCAATTTCACCCTTACCGGCCTTTCTGCGGACATTTCCCTGCTGGTGATAGCGGGCGGCGTGCTGCTCGGCCTGATCGGCTCCTGGGCCGCCCTGCAGCGCCACCTCAAGGCCATCGAACCCATGTAGAAGTTAATATATTCAATAAGTTAAAAAAAATAGCCGCCAGATGATTGCAGTGTGTGGCCAGGGAACCGGACAACAGGATTAGCACTCTAAATTCGCGAGTGCTAGAATAATTTAAAGCAAGTGGGAGGTAGCGTAATCCAATGAATGACATCATGAAAATGCAACTGGCCTTGCCGGCGGGTTCGCTGGAAACCTACATCCAGAGCGTGAACCGGATCCCGATGATCAGCGCCGACGAGGAACGGCGGCTGGCCGAGCGGTACCAGTTTGAAAATGATCTCGATGCCGCACGAACACTGGTCATGTCGCACCTGCGGTTCGTGGTCAGGGTTGCCCGCGGCTACGGCGGTTACGGCCTGCCGCTCGCCGACCTCATCCAGGAAGGCAATATCGGCCTGATGAAGGCGGTCAAACGGTTCGATCCGCGTATCGGCGTAAGGCTCGTCTCCTTCGCCGTGCACTGGATCCGGGCGGAGATCCATGAATTCATATTGAGGAACTGGCGCATCGTCAAGATCGCCACCACCAAGGCGCAGCGCAAACTCTTCTTCAACCTGCGCTCGGCGAAGAAACGGCTGGGATGGCTGAACAGCGAAGAGGTGGATGAAGTGGCGAAAGACCTCGGCGTGAGTTCAAGGGACGTGCTCGAAATGGAGAAACGCCTGAGTCACTACGACACCTCCTTTGACGGCCCCGAGACGGACGATGACTCGGACATCCTGGCGCCGGTAGCCTATCTTGAAGATAAAAGCGCCGGACCGGAGGAGCAGCTCGAGAACGAGCAGCTTGACGGCCGCCACCAGGAAACGCTGCAAAACGCCATGGCCTCGCTCGATGATCGCAGCCGCGACATCATCGCCAGGCGCTGGCTCACCGACAACAAGGCGACGCTGCATGAACTCGCCGCGGAATACGACGTCTCGGCAGAACGCATCCGCCAGATTGAAAACAACGCCATGAAAAAACTGCGGGAGTCGTTTGCCGTTTGACTTGAAGAGATTCTTCAGGGAAGAAACAATGAATTCAACGAATGCCCCGCAAGGGGCATTTTTATCAGGGAACTCCCACATGAAATCACTGTTTGCGCTATTGCTCATTCTGATGTTTACCCCGGCCGCGCAGGCCACCGGCGATCACGTTACCTACCAGATTGACGGCAAACTTTACGAGGGCTATTACGTCAGCCCGTCGGCCGGTGCGCCGTTCGTGCTGCTGCTGCACGATTGGGACGGTTTGACGGAGTACGAAATAAAGCGCGCGGACTTGCTGGCGGAAGCGGGATACGCCGTATTCGCGGCGGATCTGTTCGGCAAGGAGATGCGGCCCACGGAGGACACGGACAAGCGCCGGCACACCGGCGAGCTGTACAGCGATCGCAGGAAAATGCGCAGGTTGATGATCGGCGCCATGGATGCCGCCATCAGCAGGGGCGCGAACATCAACAACGCCGTGGCCATGGGCTACTGTTTCGGCGGGGCGGCCGTGCTGGAACTGGCGCGTTCCGGCGCGCCGCTGAAGGGATTCGTCACTTTTCACGGCGGACTCGCCACGCCGGAGGGACAGGATTACAGCAAGACCCGGGGAAGGGTGGTGGTGTTCCACGGTGAAGCCGACACCGCGATTACGATGGAGGATTTCGAACAACTCCGATCTGAACTGGAGCA
>CAZXGW010000065.1:0-7828 GCA_964640355.1 uncultured Enterobacteriaceae bacterium | reverse complement strand
TGAGAAACACAGTCCGGCAATGCCGGCCCGAATAATAAAACGGTACCGTTGCGTTTCATTAATTTCTGGCCTAATATTTATGGGCGATATCACGGTAATTTGGGAACAGACTGTATGGCGGACAGAAAAGCGGCAAAGGCCGGCAAGAGAGTTGCGGCCGACCCCGTCGCCCACCACCGCACAGGTACCCTGCTACCTCACCGCCAGAGCGGCCGACCATCCCGCCCCATGGCCACAAAGCTGCGAGAACATATCCTCGATGTCGCCACCGACCTTTTCCTCAGGGACGGCTATGGTTCAACCAGCATTGAAGCGGTAGCCAGGGCCGCACGCATTTCCAAGCGGACGTTATACCATCGCTTTGACGGCAAAGCCGCCTTATTCAGTGAAGTAGTCCACCGCATCATCGAACGCCTGCATCCACCCGCTCGTGTGCCCCTGATCAGCGGCAATAACCTCAGTGAAATCCTGCAGCGATTGGCACACCTCATGTTACAGGGTGCATTGACGCCACAGGCCCTTGCCCTGCACCGTTTAATCGTCGCGGAGTCAACCAGGTTTCCGGAACTCGCCCTGATCGCGAATGAACAGGGCGGCAGACAGGAAGGGATAGACCTGGTTGCCGGGCTGCTGGAGCAACAGGCACCAAGCGAACACCTTACAATTAAAAATTACGGCTTTGCCGCCCAGCAATTCCTGCAGATGGTTACTTCATTGCCACAACGCCGCGCCATGGGACTGGGGACGCCCATGGGAGAAGCCGAGGTCGAATCGTGGGCGCACGACACCGTTGACCTGTTCCTGAACGGATGCCGGGGCGGGGTTTCCCGACAACAGAAGTGAAAAACCGGCCATGTATATAATCGGACTTGGTACGGCAACACCGGCACGTCGTTACAGCCAGGACGAATGTCTGCAGGCCCTGGCTGCTTCAGAGCTTTACAGCGGCCTGTCCGCCCACTCGCAGGGCCTCCTCAAGAAAGTCCTGAACGGCAGCAGCGGCATAACTACCCGCTATCTCGCCTTGAATCCACTCGAGGAGTTCATCCATTTCAATCCCGATGCCTTGTATGCGCGCTTCCTGAAACACGCGCCTGCCCTGGCCTCTCATGCCGCCGCGCGGGCGATAGCCAATGCAAATATCGATTTTCGTGGCATTGATGCCGTCATCATCAGTACCTGTACAGGCTACCTGTGCCCGGGCCTGTCGAGTTATGTCATTGAAAAGTTGCCGCTCAGATCGGACGTGATAGCGCTGGACCTTGTCGGTCACGGCTGCGGTGCGGCGCTGCCCAATCTGCAGGCGGCAGAGGCACTGCTGGCGTTGGACGGTCGCTGTCATACAGTATTGTCCATTTGCGTTGAAGTCTGCAGCGCGGCGTTTTACCTGGATGATGATCCGGGCGTGCTTATCAGCGCCTGTATATTCGCCGACGGCGCCGCTGCAATCATCCTGAGGAACGAACCGCAACCCGGGAAACGCCGCATACAATGGAAAGATTACCATTCGATCACCGAACCGGCGCAGCGCAACCTGCTGCAGTTCGAACAGCGCCATGGCATGTTACGCAATATCCTGACGCCGGTCGTGCCGCAAACAGCGGCACGATACGCGCAGAAAATACTGGACAGGGCGCTGGCCCTGCGGCATATGCGGCAACATGAGATCCGCGCCTGGATCTGGCACACCGCGGGCCGGGATGTACTCAATGCGCTGGCGGAGCGCATGGGGCTGGATGAAGACAACCTGCGCTGGAGCCGGGAGGTCCTGAGTGAATACGGAAACATGAGCAGCCCCAGCGTACTGTTCGTCCTGGAACGCGCGTTGAACAATAATGCACCAGGTGGTTATTGGTGGATGTCGGCCTTCGGCGCGGGTTTCAGTTGCCACGGCGCGCTTCTTGATGTCGGCGATGCCCCTCACTGATCAATGACGTTTCCACGCCGTGTTGAACCGGAACTGCTCGATGCCCTCTCGCCGGCAGACCCGCTGGCGGAAAAAGCGCGCAGGGACCTACGGCTCGTTAACGCCTTGATGGGCCATGCGGCAATCTGGAAACGGATCCTGAAAAAGGCGGCGTTACCGCATACGCCGTCTGCCATTGTTGATCTGGGAGCGGGCGATGGCACGTTCATGCTGCGGCTTTCACGAGTGGGCGCCTGGCCTGGTGCGAAACTCTACCTGGTCGATCGCCAACCCGCTGTCGCCGGTTCAACGCTCGGCCAGTTCGCCGAATCAGGTCTCCACGCAGAAGTCGTGGAGGCGGAAGTTAACGACTGGTTAGACGATACATCGCCGGTCGACATGATTCTGGCAAATCTTTTTCTTCATCATTTCAGTGATGCGCCACTGAAAGAGCTGTTGCGCCGTATAGCACAAAAGACCCAAGTGTTTGCGGCCTGTGAACCGCGCCGTTCCAAAGTGGCGCTGGCCGGCAGTCATCTCCTCGGTTTGATCGGTTGCGGTCCGGTGACGCGTTACGATGCCGTGGTGAGCGTCAGGGCGGGATTTACCGACAGCGAAATAAGTGCACTGTGGCCGGACAAACATAACTGGCGACTCGAGGAATACAGCACCGGGCTTTTCAGCCACGGTTTTTTTGCCCGGCGTTTACCAACCCGGGGCAGCAAGCACCGGACATGAACTACGACGCCCTGGTGCTGGGGGGAGGCCCTGCGGGTGCTACAACCGCGTGGCGCCTGGCGCGTGCCGGGTGGAAAGTAGCAGTGCTTGAAAAGGCGTCTTTCCCCCGGCGCAAGGTCTGCGGTGAATTTATTTCCGCCACCGTCCTGCCCCTGCTCCGGGAACTCGGCATCGAAAAAACGTTTCTGGAGGTGGCAGGCCCTCCCCTCGGCAAGGTTGGAATATGGTCGGGCCATCATACGGTATCAGCACCCATGTACAGGAACGGCCCGGCTGAACCGTGGGGGCGGGCGCTGGGCCGTGAATATCTTGATACCCTGTTGCTCGACGGTGCCCGGCTGGCCGGGGCGGATATCCGGCAGCCCTGCAAGGCTGCCGGCCTGATGCGCGACAAGGGAAGATACATCTGCCAAACCGAGACACCCGGCAAATCCCCGGACGCTGAGTTAAGTGCTCGTATCGTAATTACGGCACAGGGTTCCCATGCGAGGAGAGCCCGTTTGACCCCCATGCCCGGGCACCCGCCCCAACCGTCTGATCTGATCGCGTTCAAGGCCCATTTTGTACAGGCAGATCTGCCGGCGTGCGTGTTGCCGGTCCTCGCGTTTCCCGGCGGTTATGGGGGCATGTTGCAAACCGATCACGGCCGGGTGTGCATGGCCTTCTGCCTGCGCCGCGATGTTTTGCAAAGGCTCCGGGGACAAGCACGTTGCCCTGCCGCGGAGGCAGGCCTGGCGTATATCATGGAACATTGTGCGGGTGTACGCAGGGTGCTTGATGGCGCACGCCTACAGGGTGGATGGTTATCAACCGGTACTATCACCCCCGGGATTCACGGTTCATACAATGACGGGGTTTTCGCCGTCGGTAATGCCGCGGGCGAGGCTCACCCCATCATCGGCGAAGGTATAAGCATGGCCATGCAGGGTGCGTGGCTGTTATCAGGGTTGCTGATTGCCCGGCGCGCACAGGTCCTTTACGGCGATGCAGCCGCGGTGGGAAATATCTATGCGCGCGCGTGGTACCGGTCATTTGCACCGCGCATTTACAGCGCCGCGTTCCTTGCACAAATGGCCATGCGGCCCGCGGCGACGAAACAGTTATTACCGTTGTTTCAGTTCCTCCCCGGACTGCTGACGGCTTGCACGCGAATCAGCGGTAAAACCGCGAAGTTCGTTCCCGCCCATCCCTGACGGCCTTTATTTCCCGACCGCGAGGATGATCTTTCCTGCGGTCTTCGGACAAGCTGTCTCAAACCGCTTTACGCGGTTAATCCCCCATGGAAAAACTGCAATAGGCAGCCAACGAGAATGACGCATTCATTGCAGAAGCAGGCCCGGGCTGAGAAGGTGAGCGCAATTAAAACCGAGGCATGCCACCTGCTCAGTTAATCGCTTTTGCAAAGCCGGCGTAGCGCTCCGCTACCTGGGGCTGGCCGCTGTAGGGTTCGAACTTGCCCAGCATCAACTGCTCCAGCAGGGAAAGGCGTTCGCCGGTCGGCGGGTGGGTGCTGGTGAGCCATTGCAGGCTGGCGTCTGCGGGATTCATCTCGTTCAGCGCCAGCAACACGCGCGGCAGTCCGTACGGCTCGTAGCCGGCGCGGGTGGCAATGACCACACCGATGCGGTCGGCCTCGTGTTCATCGCCGCGATCAAGGCCCCGGGCGTAAAGCTGCATCCCGGTCTTAATAAAGGGCGTGGCGTTGAAGCCCCGCTGGCTCACGGCCTCATCGACGAGATCCGTGGCGATGTCCCGCAACGCCTGTTTGCGAATGGCTTCGAGGTGGTGGCGCCTGAGGACGTGGCCGATTTCATGGGCGAGCACACCGGCGAGTTCCGCTTCGGTCCTGGACACCCGCAGCAATCCGCGGGTGACAAAAATATAACCCCCGGGTGCCGCAAAGGCGTTCACGGAATCGGCATCGAGCACGCCGAAGTGCCAGGTCAGGTCCGTGCGTTCGGTCTGCGCGGCCAGCCACTGGCCGACCCGGTTGACATAACGCTGCAGGTCATCGTTTGACACGAGCGGCGCCGCGCCCAGGAGCGAGGCCGCCATGCCGCGGCCGATTTCCACTTCCCGCTCCACCGGCACCGTGGCGGTGGCCTGTATGGCTTTTTTCCCGATATCGATGATCTTGCCCAGATCGAAATCGCCGAGGTCCAGGGCCTGGCTGGTGCACACCACGCCGGCGGCAAGGATCAGGCTGAAGACGGGACCGGCGAACTTCGGCATGTCACCGCGCTCCAAAGGGTACCGGCGCTGAGGCAGGTGGCGGCGTTTCACTGGCAGGCGGTTCGATGTACGCCACGGATTGCGCCACGAGTTTCGCGTCCCGGGCGAAACTTGCCGCATCGTCCCTGCCCGTGCCATAACTTTCCATTTTCTGGAGCGCCGCGGGATCCGGATTCGCGGCGTGCAATTCTTCCGCCCCAAGCCCCCGTATGCCGATAGTGGCGGTTGAAGACCCGGTCTCGGTGCCGGCGCTGTGCGGGCCGCTCAGCAGACTGGAGACGCTGCGCGCCAGGTTGGGAAAGAAACCACTGCGCGAAGGCGGTGCCGGGGGTTCCGCCTGGCCTGACGATGCCTGCGGTGGATGCCCATCGCCGGACGCCGCCGGTGCGGAGGCGGTGGGATCTGGCGCGGTGGATGCCGGTGACGGCTGCCCTTCGTGGGCAAGCTTTTGCGCCTCGGCCAGATCTTCAGGGCTCATCTGCCCGGCCAGATCATCGCGGGCCTCTGCCGCGCCCTGGGCGCCATTGCGCGCGGCGAGGTCGTACCATTTGTAGGCCTGGACCGGGTCCTTCCCGACACCCTGCCCGTTCCGGTACATGTCCGCGAGGACAAACTGGGCATCGGCATGCCCCTCGCGCGCGAGGGTGGTGAACGCCTCGGCCGCGGCGTCGTAGTTGCCGTCCTGGTAAAGCTTCATGGCTTCACCAAAGTCGGCCGCGCCGGCGGTGAAGACGAGTGCCAGGAGGATGGCGAACGGGAATAGGAGACCGGCTCGTCCGGAAAACATGTGTCCCTTATTATTTTTGTAGGATTATGGAATGATGTTAATCGCCCTGCGCGCCGCGCGCAAGCAGGCAGGACAGCCCGCCCTCATCGGCGGCGAAGGCGCCCGGATGTCGCCGGAAAGATTGATCGTGTTACGCGGAGCGACAAGCGAGAAGCCGATCCACCGGTCGGGGTCATGCCGTGGAGACGCCGGCCGGCTTCACCGTTTTGAAATCAACGTGATGTAAATTCATGCACACTCGTACTGTTTCCCCCTTCACGCGGCTTCTTCCCGCCGTGCTCTGGCTGCTGCCCTTGCCGGGACACGCGCTCCAGGTGGAGATACCGCTCCGTCTCGAACAGGCCTTCCTGCAGCGCGCGCTGGCGGATCAGGTCTACAGCGATGGCGACGGGCTCGCCCGGGTCTGGGACGACGGAAGGGATTGCAACAGCCTTGTGCTTTCTTCCCCCGAACTCGCGATAGAGAACGGCCAACTGCGCACGATGACCGCCGCCCGGACGCGCGTAGGCACGGTACTGGGTGAATCCTGTCTCCCGGTCATTCACTGGACCGGCTACATCGAAATACTCCAGGAGCCGGTGCTCGGTGACCTGCCCGGCGTGGTGGAGTTCAGGGTGGTCGATTCGAAAATTTATGCTGAAGACGGAAAATCGCCGGGCGTGCTCGGCGTGCTCTGGGGTTGGACCAGAAATCTCGTGCAGCCGCGTTTCAGTCGCCTGCGGGTCGATCTGAATCCGGTGCTGAACGAACTCAGGGAATTCCTGGCGCTGGTATTTCCCCTGCAGGCGGAGGGGATCGGGCAGGCGCTGGACACGGTGGCTTTGCACAGCGTCGCCTTAACCGATGATCGCCTCCAGCTCGGCATTCGCATCGAGGTGCCGGAACCGCCTCCGGCCGCGGTTTCCATTGAGCCAGAGCCGGCGCTGACCGAAGAGGAACTCGCCCGGTGGACGGAAGCATGGCAGCGCTGGGACGCCTTCCTCACCTCGGTTACCAAGCATGCCGGCGCGGATACGGAACAGGTTGAGCTGCGCGCCGCGCTGCTCGGCGTGCTGCTCGATGCCCGCCAGGACCTGCTCGAGGTGCTCTCACCACCTGCACCGGGTGCGCCCGATCCGGTACCGGCCCTGTTCGTCCAGAGCTGGGAAAGGCTCGCGCCGGTACTGCGTCGGCTGGGCGAAACATTACCGGCCGATTCGGCGTTGAATTACCTTAGCTTTATCGCCGCCGCCGACGCCCTCGAGGCGATCCATGCCGTGGAATCGGAAACCGGTTTAATACTAACCGCGGACGCCTTGCGGCGCCTGGCCCGTATGATCGTCCCCGCGGAGGCGCCCGACCCTTTGTACTATGACCGCGCGGTTGATCCGGAACTGCGCGAGCTGTTCGGATTTGGTCCGCCCCTGGCCTTGCCGGACACCGGCCCGGCACCGATCGATCCGCAGGAGGCGGACAGCCTGGCGCTGCATGGCGCGTTATTTCTTCCCGCGCGGCAGGCCATTGGCGGCATGCCGGCAGCCCTGCTGTTGCCCGTCCTGCCGACGCTGATTGTGCGCAACAGTTCTTACCTCACGCTGGTTGAACGCCTCAACGGCCGGGTCCCGACGCTTGGTGTTCTCGATGAATATTTATCGCTCGTGAAACAACTGCTCGATCACGTGGCCGATGTGACCTCGCGTGAAAAGAAACTGGACAGGCAGTTCAGGGATATTTTCCGTCCCCTGGTGCTGTCCACCGCCTGGCAGGAAAGCTGCTGGCGGCAGTTCATCCGGGTCAAGGGGGAAGTCAGGCCGATCCGGTCGCACGCCGGCGCGGTCGGCATCATGCAGATCAACCAGCACGTCTGGCGCGGCTTCTACGACGTCGACGGCCTGCAGCACAACGTCGGCTACAACGCGGAAGCCGGCAGCGAAATCCTGCACCACTACCTCGTTGACTACGCCATCGCGAAGGGCGAGCACACGCTGGCCGGCGGCAACGACAACCTGCCCCGCGCCACCTACGCGATGTACAACGGCGGGCCGAAGCACATGACCCGCTACCGGCGCAAACCTGATTCCTCCTCCCTGAACGCCATCGACAAGGCATTCTGGGAGAAATTCCAGACGGTGCGGTCCGGTGACGCGCTGGCGGTCGCCGGCTGCTACCGCGATTAAAGGGGTCAG
>CAZXGW010000064.1:0-7830 GCA_964640355.1 uncultured Enterobacteriaceae bacterium | reverse complement strand
GTGCCGCTATCCCTGCGGCACACGGTCTTCCGACGGGGTCACCCGACACTCCAACTCTGTCGAAAGATATTTATGGGACAGGGTACCAGACTATATCGCAGATAGTATATCGCACAACCGGTTACTCACTCATCCCCGGCAGACTGGAGCTCCCATCGCGACACCACCGGGAAGGCATTGAAGAACACCGACAGTATCAGCAGGAAGCCCGCGACGAGGCCGGCCGTGATGCTGAACTCCGCCAGGGACGTCAGCGGATAGTGATCGTCCGCCAGGGCGGGCACGACGATCAGGTAGCGGTTCAGCCAGATGCCGGTGTTGATGATAACGGCCAGGAGGGCCATCGCCCGCCACGATTGCTTGAATGCGACGAAGATCAGGCAGGCCACCGGGATCACGAAGTTGCAGGTCATCATGATCCAGAAGACCGGCGCATAATGCCCGAAGAAATGCCGGGTGAGGACGCCGTACTCGTGATCCAGGTTGCCGTACCAGCTCACGAAAAACTGGGCCCAGAAAAAGTACATCCACAGGAGCGCAAACCCCGTCAGCAGGACGGCCATGCTCTGCACGTGCACCGTCTGGAACAGGCTTTCAAGCGCAAAGATGCGCCGCAGTATCACGGTGATGAACAGCAGGGCGGCGGCGCCGGAAAACATGTTGCCGATGATGAAGTACATCGGGAAAACCGTGCTGTGGTAATGCTCGACCAGCATCATTCCGAAATCCCAGGCAATGAAGGTATTGGCGATCACGGCGGCCACCAGCACCAGGGGGGACCAGAGATAAACGTACCGTTTCAGCGACTCCTCATCCCGGCTTTTCCTGAGCGTGAACAGCCGCCGGTAAATCCACCGCCGCCAGCCGGGGCCGGTGGCGGCATCATCCGCCGAGATATCCGGCAGCAGGCCCATGACGAAGTAGACGATGGCGATGATATAAAACACGGTTTGCGCCAGCAGGTTGCGCCAGAGCAGCAGGTCATTATCCAGCCAGGGACTGCGGTGGGCATCGTGGGCCTCGCCGAGCCAGTAGAAAAGGTGCGGGCTCCCCTGGAAATAAATATACAGCAGACCCGCATAGGCGATGGGCAGGAAGGCGAGGGTGATAAGCTCCGCCGCCCGGTAATAGGCGCGCGACCAGTCGGCCCTGCAGATGCGCATGATGGCGGAGAATGCGACCCCGAACTGGGTGATGCCGAGCAGGAAAATGAAATTGGCCACCAGGAACCCCCACAGCGTGCTGTCCGGCCTGGTAGCCAGCACGGCGACAAACCAGCCGGTCGCCAGCAGGAATATCGCGCTGCAGGCGATGAGGGTTAACCGGTAGCCCGTCCGGCTGTCCGCGAGGCTCGCCGCGATCCGCCTATCGCCGCTCATGGCCGGTGCTGGCCGAAGACGGCCTTGATGTAGTTGATCAGGTGCCAGCGGTCGGCGATGGGAATGGTATCGCGGTAGAACGGCATGGCGATGCTGCCGTGGCTGATGGTGTAGAACAACTGGCCGTCCGGCTGGATCTGCACGTAGTCAATCGTCAGGTTCATCGGATCGGGGATATATTTCTTGCCCACGGGTCCGTCGCCCTGGCCCTGGTCGCCGTGGCACACGGCGCAATGCCGGTCGTACAGGACCTTGCCCCGGTTGATCGATCTTCCCGTGGCGGGCACCGGGTTCCTGAGTTTGCCGGCCTCGAGCCGGGCCTGGACGAGTTCGCTGATGTCCTGCGGCGGCGGGAAGGGCTCGCTGCCGGTGACGGGCACGGACGCGGGGTTCGTATTGACCCGGCTTTCCTGCGGCTTGACAGAGGGCTGGTCGCGCATGTCTTCCGACCAGGGCAGGGTCCAACCGGAACCGGGCAGGAGGCCGACCAGGATCAACAAAAGATAAACGCCGGCGGATCCGTGGTTCATTCCGGTTCCTCCCAGCGCGTGATTTCCCCGGCGCCGGCCTCGCGCAGGATCTTTACCGCCAGTGCGGAATCGTCCTCCGGCCTGAATCCCACCACGATGGAAAAGCGGTCGATGTTGCTCTCGATGCGGTAAGGGGCATCACGCCAGGCCGGCAGCCCCGAAACGATATGAAAGCCGAGCAGGGTGGACAGGACGCCGATGAGTATCGTCATTTCATAGGTGATGACCAGGAACGGCGGGATCGTGATGATCGGGCGGCCGCCGGTGGGAAGGATGAACACCAGCGCGCAGGCGGTGGCCATGGCGAAACCGGACAGCCCGCCGATGATGGCGCCGATGAGCGAGAAGCGCCGCACCGGCGATTTTTCCAGCCCGGCCAGCTTCTCCGCCTCGGGCATCGGCAGCGGCGTCATGAGCGTAATGTGGCCGAAGCCGGCGGCCCTGAGTTTCGCCGCCGCCGCGAGGAAATCGTCCTCGTACTGGAACAGGGCCAGGATGTTTTTCGCCATTCAGGCCGCCCTCCGCAGGGGTTTCAGTGTTTCCTTCACCTCGTAGATGGAGACGCAGGGCGTCCACTTGATGAAGATCAGGAACAGGGTGGCGAACACGGCGAAGGAGCCGATCGTGATCATAATCTCCACCATGCTCGGGAAATAGAAACCGAAGGCGGCCGGCAGGAATTTCCGCGGCTGGGAGGTCGCCACGATGATGAACCGTTCGGTCAGCATGCCGATGTTGATCAGGATGGAGATGACGAACATCCGGTTCCAGGACAGCCGGATCTTTTTCCAGAAGATCAGCAGGGGCACCAGCGCGCAGAACGTGATCATCTCCCAGTAGAGCGGCGCATAGAAACCGAACAGCTTGAACCTGAGCGCCTCGTATTCATACGACGTGCCGCTGTACCACCCGGTGAAGAGCTCCAGGATGTTGATGTAGGACCACACCAGCGAGAGGGCGATGAGGAGTTTGCCGAGGTTGTCGAGGTGGATTTCCCGGATGTAGCGCTCGAGATTCAGGCAGCGCCTGAGCAGGTACATCACGGTCACGATGCCGGCTGTTCCCGAGTAGATGGCGCCGCAGACGAAGTACGGCGCGAAGATGGTCTGGTGCAGGCCGGGCACGAGGGACATGGCGAAGTCCCAGGACACGATGCTGTGCACGGAGACGGCAAGCGGGATGACGAACACCGCAAAAAAGGTATACGCCCAGCCGAGGGTATGCCATTCCTGGGCGGTGCCGCGCCAGCCGAAGGAAAAAATGGCGTACAACCGCCGCCTGAGACCCGTGCTCGCGTCCCGGACCGCGGCGTAGTCCGGGACGGAACCCATGTAGATGAAGATCGAGCTGGCCACGAGGTAGGTGGTGATGGCCATGACGTCGAACAGCAGGGGCGAGCGGAAATTCGGCCACAAGCCCATCGGGTTGGGAATGGGGACGCTCCAGTGCACGAACCAGACCCGGCCGAGGTGCACCATGACGAACAGGGCGGCGGTCATCAGCGAGAACAGGGTCATCGCCTCGGCGCTGCGGTAGATCGCCTTGCGCCAGCCGCTCCCGGTAATATGCAGCACCGCGGAGAGCAGCGTCCCCGAGTGGCTGAGGCCGATCCAGAAAATGAAATTGGAGAGGTACGTTCCCCACACGGCGTTCCGGTTCATGCCGGCGGCACCGACGCCAACGTGCCATTGGTAGATCCAGGGGAGAAAGAAACAGACGAGGGCGACGGTGGAGGTGATGCCGAAGACGATCCAGTAGCGGGGCCCGGTAACCAGCATGGTCTGCAGGATATCCCGGTTGACATCGGCGTAGGCGGGTTCGCGGTAGTCAGCCATCCGGGTTCACCTTTTTCAGATACACGATGGAGGGGGCGGTGTTGAGTTCCTCCAGTACCTTGTAACCGCGCGCGTTTTTGGCCAGCTTCGCGACCCGGCTTTCCGGATCGTTCAGATCGCCGAACACCATGGCCTCGGCGGGACAGCTCTGCACGCAGGCCGGCGTCACCTCGCCGTCGCGCACGCGCCGGCGGCCGTCATCCTTGGCGCGGTCCTTGGCCTGGCGGATGCGCTGGATGCAGAAAGTGCATTTTTCCATGACGCCCTTCTCGCGCACCGTGACGTCGGGATTCAACTGCTGCTCCAGCGGTTCATCCCAGGTGTAGCTGAACCAGTTGAAGTAGCGCACCTCGTACGGGCAGTAAACGGCGCAGGTGCGCGTGCCGATGCAGCGGTTGTAAATCTGGGTATTGAGGCCGTCCTGGTTGTGATAGGTGGCGGCCACGGGACAGGGCGTCTCGCAGGGCGCCTGGTCACAGTGCTGGCAGAGCATGGGGATGAAGCGGAGTTTGACGTCCGGGTATTCGCCCTCCCAGTAGCGCTCGACGCGCAGCCATTTTATTTCCCGGCGTTCGCGGAAGCGCTTCTCGCCGACGATCGGCAGGTTGTTTTCCGCCTGGCAGGCGACAACGCAGGCCTCGCAGCCGGTGCAGCGATCGAGGTCGATCGTCATCGTCCAGTGGTAATCGAATTTGTCGTAATACCCCGGCTTGAGGTACTGCTTCAGCTTGTCGGTGAGCTTGCCCATGGTGTCTCCGGATCAGGTCTGTGCCGGTTTATCGTCCAGGATCTGCCGGCCGAGCGTGCGGGTCACCCCGTCGGTCTTGATGAGCGGGGCCCGTTCGCCGGTTTTCCGGATGCCGGCGCGCGTGGCTGACCAGGCCAGGGCGCCGCTGGCCTCGTCGACGAGCGGTGAAAGTATCTCCAGCGGATTGGCCCCGCGCCCCCGCGCGTAGCGGCCGTACTGGCTGTGTCCCTGGCCGATGGGCATGGCGATGACGTCGGGCCGGATCGCCGGATAGAGAAAAGCCGGAGCGCGGAGGCTGCCTGAAGGTGTTTGCACCTCGACGATATCGCCTTCGCGGATGCCGAACCGTTTGGCTGTCGCCGGGTTGATCTCCACCCAGGCGCCATACACGATGCTGGTCAGGGGATCGGGCAGTTCCTGCAGCCACGGCAGGTTCGCGCCGCGGCCGTCATGAAACGCCTGGGTCAGGTACGGCAAAAGGACGAAGGGGTGATCTTTTTCTTCACCGGCGAAGGCCGGCGGCGGAACCTGCAGGGCGCGAATCCGATCCTCCGCAACACCGTCAAAGCGCAGCGGCTCTCGCGTGATGTTTTCCCCCCAGACGCCGGCGGCCAGCGCGGCATTCCAGAATTCATCAAAGTTCCCTCCGGAATCGGCGGTAATGCGGCGCTGCCCGTAAATGTGCTTCCAGCTGTCCTTCAGGTAGTCTTCGATCCGGGTCCAGGGCAGGACCACCGGCAGTTCCCCGCCGATCTGGTGGGCCAGTGACAGGATGATGTCGCCGGCGTCGCGGGTGTCGTACAGCGGCTTGACCACCGGCTGGGACAGGGTGGCGACGGGAAAACCGACGCCGGGCTCCGGCATGTCATCCCCCCAGGACTCGAGATAAGTGTGACTGGGCAGGATCAGGTCGGCCAGGGCCGTCGTTTCATCCATGAAACTCGAAAGACTGACAACCATGGGCACTTTGGCCAGGGCTTCCGTGAATCCGGCCGCCGGCGGCAGGGTGAATACCGGGTTGACGGCATGCGTGATCAGGACATCCACGCCCCCGCCGGCCATCGCCTCGATCCACTCCTGCAGGCGCGCGTAGCTGGCCTGGCGCGCGACGGGAGAGGCGGGGCTGACGGGATCCGGGTTGAAGATCACACCACCCGGCGTATTCAGGTTGCCGGCGAGATAGTTCAGGACATTGATCGCCGCGAGACTGGCGGCGGCGTTGGTATTTGAAGCAGCGGATCCACCGCCGATGGCGAGGCCCGGTTGATTCCGGATAAATTCGTGCGCCAGCCTGGTGATGACGTCCGCCGCGACGTCCGCCTGGGCGGCTACCGCCTCCGGCGTGTACGGGCCCGTGGCCTCAAGCCATGCGTTGCGGTCAGGGCCGCGGTACAGGCCGTCGTTAACGATGACGTGGACCATGGCCATCGCCAGCAGGCCTTCGCTCCCCGGGCGGCAGGCGATCCATTCATCGGCGCTCGCGCCGGTCAGGCTCATGCGCGGTTCGATCTGCACGCACTTGCCGCGTTGATCGGTGCGGCCCTGGCGCAGGTGGCCATAGGCCTGGCTGTAATGCACCGGCGACAGCCAGGTGCCGAGATAATCCGCGCCGAAAGACAGCACGTAACTCGCGTTGCTGATGTCGTAGTAGGGCAGGATGTCCTGGTTGAAGATCATCCTGTTCGCCGCATAGAGCGCCGCGGGATGGGTGAATTCGTAGTGCAGGTAATGATCCGATCCGAGCGCCTGCATGAACGTGTAGAACAGCGTGTCGATATGCCCCCTCAACCCGCCCGCCAGCAGGTAGACCGAGCTGCCCTGTTTCTTAATTTTGAGATTGCCCAGTCGCCGGCCCAGGAGGGTCAGGGCCTCGTCCCAGTCGATGGGGGCAAAATTGCCGCGGTCCCCGGTGCGGCGCAGCGGCGTCCGGATCCGATCGGGGTTATAAAGCGCATTCAGCCCCGCCTGGCCCAGGGCGCAAAGGCGGCCCTGGTTGACCGGGTGGTTGGGGTTGCCTTCGATCTTTTTCGCGCGCCCTTCGCGGGTGCGCACGCTGATGCCGCAGCCCGCGCTGCACAGGCGGCACACCGTGTTGTACCAGGTGGCGATGCCGGGTGAATAATCCTCGGGCGTCACCACCTGCGGGATCAGCAGCTCGACGGTTTTCCTGGTGCTCTCGCCGTAAAGCAGCCCCGCACCGGCGCCAATGCCGCCCGCGCCGATGAACTTCAGGAAATCACGCCGGTTGATCTTTTCCATCAGGTTACTCGTTTGCTTCTGCGCATCCGGTCAGTCTCCCCGTATTATTTGTGACATGTCCAGCAGTCTCGGCCGTGTTCCACCTTGCGTTCGGTGTGGCATTCGACGCACCAGGGCATCTTGAGGGTGGATACCCGCGCGATGCGATCCATGGTTTCGACGGGGCCGTGGCAAACCTGGCACTCCAGCCCGGCCAGGACATGCCGCTTGTGGGTGAAATAGACGAAATCCGGCACGTCATGCACCTTGATCCAGGGGATGGGCTCCTGATTCTCCCAGTAGCCGGCGAGCTTCATGACTTCCGGGCGATCGGTCGCGATCGTCTTGTGACAGCCCATGCATTTGCTCACGCTGGGCACGCCGGCGGCCGGCGTGGTATCCGCGTAATTATGACAATGCAGGCAGGGGATGCCATTGTCGCTGACGTGGATGCGGTGACTGAAATCGATGGGCTGTTTTGGCGCGGTATCGGTAAAGATTGTCATGTCGATCAGGTAGCCGGCGATGAATCCTGTCACCCCCACCAGGCCGATCAGGGCCGGCGTTTTGAAGGTCAGGAGGGCGTCGCGGACGGAGATGGACATCGATTTATCCATTTTTTATTTGATTTTGCCATATCCGCCCTGAATAACAAATTATCCTCCGGAACAGAACCGGTTCGTCATTGTTATTTCAACGCCGGCAAAGCGCGGCCCGCGCGCCGTGGTGAAAGGCGGAAAAAACCCGCCCGGGGCTTCAGTGTGGAATTACTTCGACGGCAACAGGTACAGCGAGGGACCGGCGATTTCCCGGTCCTGCAATGCCATGCGGGCCCGGTATTGCCCCGGGCGCACGAACACGAGGTTTTCCAGCGGCAGGATCAGGTGCGTCCTGGCGGGCGGGCGGGTGTCCGGCCGCGGATCGACGTCCGATTTGCCCTCGATGGTGAAGATCGGCTTGTCGTCCGGATCGAGCAGGTGGATCACGAACGGCTGGCTGCCGGAGGTTATGCGATCCCACTCGATGATCCCGGCCAGCGTCAGCCGGTCCTGGCGGGCGGGGAAACCGGGGGCGTAGAGTTCATTGAAGATGCCCGCGAC